>JBAPVZ010000211.1:0-5230 GCA_049283435.1 Candidatus Dormiibacterota bacterium | reverse complement strand
CGGGTGCTCAGGACGCCGCTCGACCCGCGCGCGACGTTCCGCGACGACCCGCTGCGGATGCTGCGCGCTGCGCGGTTCGCGGCTCAGCTCGGGTTCCGGTTGGCGCCCGACCTGCCGCCTGCGATGCGCGAGCTCGCCGACCGCCTGCGGCCGCCCGTCGTCTCGGTCGAGCGCGTCGCCGACGAGCTCTGGAAGCTGCTGCGGTCGCCCCGCCCGCGGCTCGGCCTGGAGCTGCTCGACGCGGGTGGGCTGCTGGCCGTCGTGCTGCCCGAGGTCGCCGCCTGCCAGGGGGTCGCGCAGGGCGGCTGGCATCCCGACGACGTCTACCAGCACACGCTCGCGACGGTGGAGCGGACGCCGCCGCAGCTCCTCCAGCGCCTCGCGGCACTGTTCCACGACGTCGGGAAGCCGGCGACCGGGCCGGAGGGCGGCCACTTCCCGAACCACGAGCAGGTGGGCGCCCGTCTGGCCGCGGCGGCATTGCGCCGGCTGCGGGCGTCGACGTCGTTGACCGAGTCGGTGGCGAAGCTGGTGCGTCTCCATCTGCGGCCGGTCTTCTACGACGCGAGCTGGACCGACGGGGCCGTTCGTCGCCTGGCGCGGGCCGCCGGCGACCTGCTCTGGCCACTGCTCGACCTCGCCCGCGCGGACGTGGGCGCCTCGACCTACCCGCACCCCGAGGAGCTGGACGAGCTCGAGGCGCGCCTGCGCCGGGTGCTCGCCGAGGAGCCGGACCGCTTCACGCCGCCGATCACCGGCGACGACATCATGGCGGCGGTCGGCATCGGGCCTGGACCCGCGGTCGGGCGGATCAAGGCAGAGCTGGAGGAGCTGGTGCTGGACGGCGTGCTGCCTCCCGAGCGCGAGGCCCTGCTGGCATACCTGCGAGAGCGCGCGGCCACGTAGGCGCCCCTGCCCGCCGGCTGGTACGGACCCGACCAGCCGACCGGGCACACCGATCTCGGGAGCGGGCTCGCGCTATCCTGCCTGGGAGGTGAGGGGACCGCAAGCCGGCATTCCCGCGGACGAGCGCCCCTGGCTGCGCCACTATCCGGCGGGCGTGCCGGCGGAGCTGACGCTGCGCCAGCCGACGCTCGTCGCGGCGCTGCGGCAGGCGGCCGCCGAGCACGGCGACGAGCCGGCTATCCGCTACTTCGGGAGGACGGTCACCTGGTCGGAGCTGGATGCGCTGTCGTCGGCGTTCGCCGCCGCGCTCGCCGAGCGCGGCGTCGGCCCTGGCGATCGCGTCGCGCTGCTCCTGCAGAACGTGCCGCAGTTCTCGTTCGCGGTCCTCGCGGCCTGGCGGCTCGGGGCCGCCGTCGTCCCCCTCAACCCGATGCTGCGCGAGCTCGAGATCCGCTACCACCTGGAGGATTCAGGCGCCCGAGCGCTCGTCGCGCTGGAGTCGCTCCACGCGGCGTCGGGCGCCGCCGCCGTCGCCGGGACCGGGGTCCGGTGCGTCGTCACGACCGGTGACCTCGACTTCGCCGGCAGCGAAGAGCCGCCCCCGATCGTCCCTCGGGAACGGGTCCGCCTTCCTGGCACGGAGGACCTGCTGGAGCTGCTCGGTGCGTACGCCTCGACGCCGCCACCGGCGCCCGCCCTGGCGCCGGACCAGCTCGCCTGCCTCGGCTACACGTCGGGCACGACCGGACGTCCGAAGGGAGCGATGATCTCCCACCGGAACGTCGTCCATCAGTCAGAGGTCTATCGCGTCTGGGACCGGGTCGGCGGCGACGACCTGATCTTCGCGATGGCGCCGCTCTTCCACATCACCGGCTTCGTCGCCCACTTCGGTCTGTCCCTGCTCGGCGGCATCCCGCTCGTGCTGAGCCACCGGTTCGACGGCGCGGAGGCGCTGCGCCAGATCGAGCGGCACCGATGCACGGTGACGTGCGGCGCGATCACCGCCTTTCTCGCCATGCTGCGGGTCCACGAGCGCGAGCCCCACGATCTGTCGTCGCTCCGGGTCGCGCGCAGCGGCGGGGCGCCGGTCGCGCCGGCGACGGTGGCGCGGTTCCGGGAGCGGACCGGCGTCGAGATCCTGAACGTCTACGGGTTGACGGAGACCGTCTCGCCGTCGCATTCGACGCCGGCCGCGGAGCCGACCCCGATCGACGAGGCGTCGGGCGCGCTCTCGGTCGGCGTGCCGGTGCCGGGTCACCGTGTGCGCATCGTCGATCTCGAATCCGGCCAGGACGTGCCGACCGGCGAGCTCGGCGAGCTGTGGACGGCCGGCCCCGGCGTCGTCAGCGGCTACTGGCGGCGTCCCGACGCGACCGCCGACAGCTTTACCGACGGCTACCTCCACACCGGGGACGTCGGCCGGATGGACGCCGAGGGATGGTTCTACCTCGTCGACCGGGCCAAGGACATGATCAACGCGTCCGGCTACAAGGTCTGGCCGCGCGAGGTGGAGGACTACCTGTTCGAGCATCCGGCGGTGCGTGAGGTCGCGGTCGTCGGCGCGCCCGATGCCTACCGCGGCGAGACGGTCGTCGCGTTCGTCGCGCTCACGGACGGTGCCGTGGCGACCGTCGACGACCTGCTCCGATTCTGCCGCGGCCGGATGGCGGCCTACAAGTGCCCCCGCCGCATCGAACTGGTCGACGAGGTGCCGAAGACGGCGACCGGCAAGTTCCTGCGCCGTGAGCTGCGCGACCGTCTGCAGGTGCCGAGCCCGGATTCGCCGCGCTGAGAAGAGGAGGGCGGCCGGTCGTCCGGGAGGTCCGGCTGGCTACGCTCTGCCTATGAGCACCTCGGCGACGATCCCGGTCCTCGTTGGCACCTACACGCCCACCCATGGTGAGGGGAAGGGCGTCCTCGTCATCGAGCTCGACACCGAGCAGGGCATCCTGCGGCAGGTGTCGGCAACCGGCGGCATCGCGAACCCGTCGTTCGTCACGGTCGCCCCCGACCACCGGTTCGCCTACGCGGTGAGCGAGGTGATGGACCAGGGCGGGAGCCCGACCGGCGGGCTCACGGCGCTCGCGCTCGGCGAGCGCAGTGGCGAGGAGGCACCGCGCATCACCCGCGCGGTCGAGACGGGCAGTCGCGGGCCCTGCCACGTCGCGGTGACACCGGACGGTCGCCATGCGGTCGTCGCCAACTACGCGGGGGGCGCGGTCAGCGTCATCGAGCTCGGCGGCGAGGCCGGCATCGTCGGGCGCACCGACCTCGTGCAGCACGAAGGGCACGGGGTGGATCCCGACCGCCAGGACGCCGCGCACGCGCACTCCTCCACGTTCGATCCCAGCGGCGACCGCGTGCTCGTCTGCGACCTCGGGCTCGACAAGGTGTTCGTGTATCAGGTCGACGGTCACGGCAAGCTGACCGAGCTCCGCCGGCTCGGCATCCCGACCCCGGCCGGCACCGGGCCGCGACACCTCGACTTCGACCCCGACGGCTCGCGGCTGTTCGTCGCCGGCGAGCTGGCCTCCACGCTCCTGCTCTACGCGTACGACCCGGCCACCGGAGAGGCCGAGCACCTCCAGACGGCGACCACGCTGGCCGGGGTGAAGCCGGCCGAGCGCAACTATCCGGCCGACATCCACGTCCATCCGACCGGCCGCTTCGTCTACGTCTCGAACCGCGGGCACGACTCGCTCGCGATCTTCGGCGTCGACGATGCCGCCGGTCGCGTCACGCCGCTCGGCCATCAGCCGACCGGCGGCCAGTGGCCGCGCAACTTCGCGATCGATCCCTCGGGGCACCTGCTCCTGGCGGCGAACGAGCGGTCGAACACGATCGTGCCGTTCTGGATCGACGGCGCCGACGGCTCGTTGCGGCAGGCTGCCGGGCCGCTCGAGATCGGCTCCCCGGTCTGCCTGCGCTGGCTCGTCGCCTGATGCGGATCCGCGACATCCGATGCGTCGTCGTCGACGCGAACATGCGGAACTGGGTCTTCGTCAAGGTCGAGACCGACGAAGGTCCGCACGGGTGGGGCGAGGCGACGCTGGAGTGGAAGACGCAGAGCGTGCTCGGCGCCGTGCGCGACGTCAGTCGATTCCTGATCGGCGAGGACCCGCTGCGGATCGAGCACCTCTGGCAGGTGATGACGCGCCAGTACTTCTGGCGCGCCGGCGTCGAGGGCATGTCCGCGATCAGTGGCATCGAGCAGGCGCTCTGGGACCTCAAAGGAAAGGTGCTCGGCGTGCCCGTCTACGAGCTGCTCGGCGGGCGCGTGCGCGATCGGGTCCGCGCCTACAACCATCTCGGGGGCGGTCAGATGACCTCCATGTACGAGAGCACGACGAGAGAGCAGTACGCGGAGCGTGCGCGGGAGGTCGTCGATCTCGGCTTCACCGCGCTGAAGTTCATGGCGGTGCCCCGTACCGAGCCGGTCGAGGGCGTGCCGTCGGTGCGCCGGGCCGCCGGGATCGTCGAGGCGGTGCGCGACGCGGTGGGGCCGGACATCGATCTCATGGTCGACCTCCATGCCCGCACCTGGCCGGCGATGGCGATCCAGTACTGCCGCGCGTTCGAGCCCTACGGGCTGTTCTTCTTCGAGGAGCCGTGCCCGACCGAGGACGTGGAGGCGACGGCGCAGGTGACGCGCCAATCGCGCATCCCGATCGCGACCGGTGAGCGCCTCGTCGGGCGCCCCCAGTTCCGCGACCTGCTGGAGCGCCGCGCCTGCCACGTCGTCCAACCCGATCTCTCGCATTGCGGAGGCCTCTGGGAGGCGCGCAAGATCGCGGCGGCGGCGGAGACGTATTCGATCGCGGTCGCGCCGCACAACCCGAACGGACCGATCGCGACCGCGGCCGCGATCCACTTCGCGCTCGCCACGCCGAACTGGCTGATCCAGGAGATGATCACGAGCGACGTGGGTTGGCGCGACGACGTCGTCCAGGGCGCGGTGCACGCCGAGCAGGGGTTCGTCGGGGTCCCGCCAGGCCCGGGGCTCGGCATCGAGGTGGACGAGACGGAAGCCGCCAAGCACCCCGCGCGGCAGGAGGCGGAGCAGCGCTACTTCCATCCGGACGGGGCGGTCGCCGACTGGTAGCCCGGGGCAGTCCGGGGGTAGGGGCCGAGCGCCGGCAGACGGTCGTTATTCGGCGCCGGGAAGCGTCCGGTCGCCGGCATTCGGCCCGGTACGGTTCCGGTGCGGTAGGTCGCGGTTCCGGTGCGGTGGGTCGCCTGCGGGTCGGGAGGCCGACCCCGGGTGGGGAGGCGAAGGGTGGGGGTAGTACCCTCCGCCTCGACCCGGAGAGAATCAGGCCGGCGG
>JBAPVZ010000210.1:0-2321 GCA_049283435.1 Candidatus Dormiibacterota bacterium | reverse complement strand
CACCTCGACCTGTGAGATCTATGACATCAACCCCACCGAGGGCGGGGGGCCCGGAGGTGCCGCCAATCCCGTCTCCGTCAGCCCCTTCGACTGCACCATGAGCGGTCAAAATGTCGAGTACAGAGGCAACTGGGAGGTCACGTTTACGATCTCGGCGAGGAAGATGCAGGTCGTCACGGGAAAGTTCCAACAGGCCGAGCTGATCGAAAAGGTCTGTGCTCATGACAATGGGGTCAACTGTGGAGTTAGTCTCGCTTCAGTGAAGAAGATCATGGGTCCGGGTAAGCAGGCAAGCGACAAGGTGGCGAATACTGGCATCTTGCCGGCCCAGAGCAGTCAATCGGCGGCCCGCACGATCGGCACGACGACCACGGTTGGGACCAAGGTGGCAGTGGAAAAGGGCGTCACCGGGGTGTTCAAGGTTTCAGTAGAGATCTCTCTCAGTGTCGCGATCACCGACTCGACAACCTATACGAAGACCGAGACGCTAACTATTGCTCCCAACACCAGGGGATGGTGGGATATGTCGCCCGAGCTCATCGAGGCTTCCGGCGACATCATCGTTCGCGATGGTGACCGCTACTACGATCTGCCGGCGGTCGATGCCACCTTCCCTGAGAAGGACGGCCACTCCGATCTCACGGCCCGGTGCGAGGAGCTCTCGAACCCGAACACCAAGTGCACTGCGCCCCCACAGTCCCCAACGGTTACGCCCACTCCGACAACTCCGACAACTTCGCCAACTTCGACAACTTCGCCCGCGCCGGTGACACCCACCCCGACCCCGGGCCAGGGCGGTCCGAGTCCAGCGGCGATCGCGACTCCGACTCCCGCGCAGGGCCAGGCGTTCAGGGGTCGGCTCGGGAAGCTCGAACCACGGGTGTCATAGGAAGCGTGACCCGTGTCGGCTGCGTGGCGTCCAGCGCCTTTCCGAGGCAAGGACGTCGCGCGGCCTCCAGTGCCGACCCGCGCGGCCTCGCCGGGGTTGCATGCCTGGGCGTTCAATTTCGGCCGCGCTCTTATCCAGCCGGACGGCGCCCGATGGCACTACCACCGGCCGGTAACGGGCCGCATCGGCGAACATCCGGTTCGGTGCTGTTCGCCGGCCTGCCACGCGCGGCGCATCTGGGCTACGAGCCGGACGACATCGACCGCGCCGACAATGGCTTCCCTGGCCCAGCGCCATCAGCTGACGTTGCCGCCCCTACCCAACCCAGCTCAAAGCGCCCGCAAGGGGATCCTCGATTGAGACGCACCAAAGGCACGTTGCTGCTCAGCCGACGCTGCGCCTGCGGTAACGGATGTGGGTCGTTAGCGGGGAGTGGAGCACCTCGACGGGCTCGAAGCCGAAGGTCTCGACGCCGTCGAACATGCGCTCGCCGTTGCCGAGTAGGACGGGTGCGATGTCGAGGGTGAGTTCATCGATCACGCCGGCGTTAAGTGCCTGTCGAACTGTCGAAGCGCCGCCGGCGATGTCCACGCCGTTGACGTCGGCTGTTTGGAGCGCCTGCGCGTAGGCGGCGTCGAAGCCCTCGGTCACGAAATGGAAGGTGGTCCCGCCCTCCATCTCGACCGGTTCGCGGGCGTAGTGAGCAAGCACGAAGACCGGGGCGTGGTAGGGCGGCTCGGATCCCCACCATCCATTCCAGGTCTCGTTCCACTCACCGCGGATGGGCCCGAACATGTTTCGTCCCATCACGTAGGCGCCGCGAGGGCGCATGAGCCATCCAGTGGCTGTCTTGTCGGCTTCGGTCGCGCGCGGGTCACCGACATGCCAGCCGTGCAGCTCGCCGCCGCGCTTGCCCAGCGGATTGTCCCGACTCTGCTCGGGTCCGGCGACGAAGCCGTCGAGCGAGATCGACATGTGGCAGGTGGTGTCGGACATCAGCATCTCCCAGGAAGCAGTTGCGGGTTGCCAAGAGGGTAGGCGTCACCTCGGCAGGTGATGGCGGGTCGCAAGTGCTGCCTCATATAATCTTGCTCGCGAGATAGATACTAGTACATTTCATGTCGGCGAATCTATCCTTGATGCGTGGAGGACTGGTATGACCATCTTGCGCAGCGCTGGACCAGTGCCCATCCGGAGGCCGCCCTCGAGGTCTCGTTGATCGCGGGGCGCCTCTCGCGCGTCTCCGTCCACTTGGCCCGACTTGAGGACGAGCGATTTGGCCGCGTTCGGCCGAGTCGCGGCGAGGTTGGAATACTCGGGGCGCTCTGAGCTGCCGATCCACCCCGGTTGAGCCCGACCCGGCTGATGCGGCTCCTCCTCCTCTCCGCTGCTGGCGTCACGAGCCGTCTCGACCGTCTCGAGCGCCGTGGCC
>JBAPVZ010000209.1:0-4137 GCA_049283435.1 Candidatus Dormiibacterota bacterium | reverse complement strand
GCCGGCCGCGACGCCCAGCGTGCGGGCCAGCTCGGCAGTGTCGCGCTGGCGGCGGCGGATCACCTCCTCGGCGGCGATGCCGGCGATGGCGTCGAGGCGCCGCAGGCCCTGGCCGACGCTCGTCTCGCCGAGGACCAGGAACGGGCCGACGTCCGCGCTCGTCGCGACGTGCGTGCCACCGCAGAATTCCGAGCTCCAGTCGCCGAAGCTGACGACCCGAACCTCGTCGCCGTACTTCTCGTCGAAGAGGTGGGTCGCACCGGTCGCGGCCGCCTCCGCGTAGGGCAGCACGCGGACGCGCAAGGGCAGCGCCTGGCGGATCTGCTCGGTGACGCGGGCCGCGAGCCGATCCTGCTCCGCCTCGGTGAGCGCGCGGTCGAGCGCGAAGTCGAACGTCGTGTGGTCGGGGCCGACCCAGGAACCCCGCTGCAGATTGCGGCGGTCGAGGATCTCCTCCAGGGCCCGATTCAGCAGGTGCGTCGCCGAGTGATGTCGCATGATCTGGCGGCGGCGGGGCGCGTCGACCCTCGCCTGCACGCGGTCCCCGACCCGCAGGCGCCCGACGTGCGCCCGGCCCAGCTGGGCGATGACCCCGGTGAGGGGTCGCCGCGTGTCCTCGACCCGCAGCTCGCCGTCCGGTCCGGTCAGGGTCCCGGTGTCGCCGACCTGGCCGCCCGCCTCCGCGTAGAAGGGCGTCCGGTCGAGGTAGACCTCGGCCTCCTGGCCCTCCCGCACCTCGGTGACCTCGGCACCTCCCGTCCGCAGCAGGACGACCTGCGCGTCGACCTCCAGCTGTGTGTAGCCGAGGAACTCGGAGTGCGGCAGCGAGCGCAGATCCGCCCAGCTGTGCACGACGGTCGTCCGCGAGCGCTCGCGCTGGGCGGTCATCGCCCGCTCGAACCCCGCCTCGTCCATCGCCAGATGGCGCTCGCTCGCGAGCTGACGCGTCAGCTCGATCGGGAAGCCCTCGGTGTCGTGGAGGCGGAACGCGTCGTCCCCCGCGAGCACGCCGTCCGAGCGCTGCGCCATCCGCTCGAACAGTTCGAGCCCACGGTCGAGGGTGTGCGCGAAGGCCTCCGCCTCGGCGCGCACGGCGAGGCGGACGTCGGCCTCCCGCTCGGTCAGGTACGGATACTGACCTCGCATCTCGTCGACGACGAGCCGGACGCCGTCGTCGAGCGGAGCCCGCAGCCCGGCGCGGCGTGCCTCGAGCGCCGCATGCCGGATCAGCCGCCGCAGCACGTAGCCGCGACCCTCGTTCGCCGGCCGCACGCCGTCGGCGACGATGAAGGTCATCGTGCGCAGGTGGTCCGCGATCACGCGTTCGGCGACGATCCGGGGAGTCGTGCTGTGCTCGTGCACCCAGCTCGTCATCGGCGTCATCAGGTCGGTGTCGAAGATGGATCCCACGCCCTGCACGAGGCTCGCCACCCGCTCCAGCCCCATGCCGGTGTCGATGCCGGGATGCGGCAGCACCGGGCGGCTGCCGTCACGCTGCACGTCATAGGTCGGAAAGACCAGGTTCCAGAACTCGAGGTGCCGCTGGCAATCCTCCCGGTGATCGGGGTAGCAGACCGCCTCGCCGCAGCCGTGCTCGGGGCCGCGGTCGAACCAGAGCTCGGAATCCGGCCCGGCCGGTCCCACCCCGAGCCCCCACCAGTTGTCCTCGCGTTCGTACAGGTGGTCCTCGGGGAGGCCGGCGACCCGCCCCCAGATCCGGCGGGCCTCGTCGTCGCTCGGATGTGTCGTCACGCTGAGGAGCGCGGGATCGAGCCCGAGGCCACGCTCGGGGTCGGTGGCGAAGGACCAGGCGAGCTCGATCGCCGTCTCCTTGAAGTAGTCGCCGGTCGGTGCGAAGTTCCCGAGCATCTCGAAGAACGTGGCGTGGCGGTCCGTCTTCCCGACCTCGTCGATGTCCCAGGTGCGCACGACCCGCTGGCAGGACACGATGCGCGGCGCCGGCGGTTGCGCGAGCCCCTGGTAGTACGGCTGCAGCGGCTGCATGCCGGCCGACACGAAGAGTGTCGTGGGATCGTCGACAGGCACCAGCGAGGCGCTGTCCAGGACGAGGTGGTCCCGACTCTCGAAGTGCGCGAGGAAGCGTCGGCGAATTTCTTGTCCGGTCACGGGATCGTCGCCAGTTTAGGGGACGCGCACGGCAGGCTTGCTCACACCGAGTCCGGTTCCCGTTCCATCAGCTCGCGGAGCTGATCGACCGCGGCTCGCTGCAGGCGCGACACGTGCATCTGCGAGATGCCGAGCCGTTTGGCGACCTCGGACTGCGACATCTCGTCGACGAACCGCATCGCGAGGATCTTCCGCTCGCGCTCGGAGAGGTGCGTCATCGCGCGATTGAGCACGTCGCGCATCTCCACTCGATCGAGATTCAGGTCGTCGCTGCCGACCGTCTCCGAGAGCTGTCTCCCCTCGCCGTCGTCGCGATCGACGGTGCTGTCGATCGAGACCGGCGTGTGCGCGCTCCCGATCTCCATCGACTCCAGCACGTCGTTCGTCTCCACGCCGAGTCGCTCGGCGACCTCGGCGACCGTCGGCTGCCGTCCCCGCTCGTTCTTCAGCAGCTCGTTCGTGCGGACGACCTGCTGGTGCAGCTCCTGGAGCCGCCGCGGAAACCGGATCGACCAGCCCTTGTCGCGGAAGTAGCGCTTGATCTCGCCCGCGATCGTCGGCGTCGCGAACGTCGTGAACTCGTTCCCGAGGTCGGGGTCGAAGCGGTCGATCGCCTTGATCAAGCCGAGAAACCCGACCTGCGCGATGTCGTCGAGCGGCTCGCCACGGTTCTGGAACTTGCGCGCGAGAAAGTACACGAGCCCTTCGTAGGCGCGCGTCAGCTCGTCCCGAATGCGATCGCGCTCGGCCGGATCCGTCGTCTCTCGAAGCTGGCGATGCAGTTCGCGCAGCTCCGCGCGGGGCCGGGTCTTGCGCTGCTCCGCACTCAACTTCGGTGCCCCCGCCACCGGGTGGTGGGCGCCACGGGGCCGGCGCAGTTCCGAGGAGCAGTCAACTGATCAGGTACTTGACCATGCGGAACCGGATCTCGCCGCTGCCGCTGTCGACCTGCTGCCGGAAGTCGTCGACGAACAGGCGGATCAGGTCTCTCTGCAGCGCGCGCTCCGCCGCCTGCTGGATGGCGAGCGCTCCCAGTGGGGCGACCGGTGCCGGGCGAGGCGGCACCGGACGAGCCATCGGCCGCGCCTCGGGCCGCGTCGTCGCTGAAGGACCGATCGCCTCCACGTCGACGGTGATCCCGCTGCCCGTCGAGCCGTAGACGAGCCGGAGCAGGGTGTCGTCGGCGCCCCACAGCTGCTCCGCCTCCTCCTGGATGCTGTCGAACGCCTGGGCGACCGCGATCTTCAGCTCGTCGATCTCCTCCAGGCTGAAGCCGAGCATGCCGCCGAGGGTCGCCGCGACCATCTTCGCGACCGGGATGAAGTCCGCGTGGACGGGAATCTTCAGCTCCGCGAGAAAAGAGCGCTCAGCCATCGTCGCGCGCGTCCCCGGCGCTCTGCTCGGGATTCGCAGCCTTCGGCGCCTCCCGTCCTGGCTGGCCCGCGACCAGCTCCTGCCGGCGCTCCCGCGCTGCCGCGACTCCTTCCTGAATCGCCTCCCGCGCGGCGCCTCGTGCGGCCTCCAATGCCGTCGTCGCCTTCGCTCGCAGCTCGTCCGGATCACCGGTCAGCTCCGAGGTGCGCTCGCGCAGCTGGGCGACGCCCGTGCGTCCCGCCTCGCTGGTCAGGTAGGCGCCGACGAGGAAGCCGAGAACGCCACCGAGGACCATGCCCAGGAAGAAGCCGCCGCCCCCTCGCTCGTTCGCCATCACCGTCTCCTTGGTCTCTCGTTGTTCGCAGTCATCGCGTCCCTTGACGCAGGCTGCGCACGAAGGCACGCCACCCGACCTGAGCGCCGTGCGCGGCCGCGGCCGCACTGAGCGCCGCGTCCTGCGCGGCGGCGTTCGCGCTCGTGCCGAGCCGACCCGCGCCGGTATTCGCCGAGCGCAAGGCCAGGTTCACCCCGGCGGTGATGTCGTTCACGTTGCCGAGGCTGCTGCGCATCTCCGGTACCACTTCTTGCAATGCTTCGTCCGCGGACTGGAGCGTCCGCTCCATCACCCCGAGGGTC
>JBAPVZ010000208.1:0-1837 GCA_049283435.1 Candidatus Dormiibacterota bacterium | reverse complement strand
GAGCGGCGTCCGGCGGCGGGACGTGCAGGTCGAGGACCACCTCGCCGGGCATCTCACGCCCGTCCAGGTTGCGGAGGTGAGTCGTGATCTCGACCCGGCCGACGTCGCCCGCCTCGACCCGCGGCCGGATCTGGAGCGACTCCAGCACGACCGGACCCGTGTACTCGAGCTCGACCGGACGCCAGAGGCCGACCGGCACCTGCCAGCGGTACTCCGGGGGGAGGCTGAACCAGGCCGAGCTGGGGTAGGGCCGGCAGTCGCCGTCGTTGAAGATGCCCATCACGTGCCGCTTGCGGGCCAGGTCGGTCTCGATGGGAGCCTCGCAGCAGATCACGAGCAGGTTCGTGTCGCGCAGGAACGGCGTCACGTCGAAGCCGAACGGCGCGAAATAGCCGTAGTGCGAGCCGAGGAACCGGCCGTTGATCCAGACGTTGGTGCCCAGGAAGCTGCCCCCGATACGCAGCACGACCCTGCCGTCATGGTCGGGGCGCGGGAATCGCGTGCGGTACCAGATCGCGGATCGCCCCTCTCGGGCCCACCGCTGCTCGGGGACCGACACCGCCTCCCACTCGCTGCCGCGGTCGTTCGCGTATCCCTCCGCCTCGCCCTCGCCGAGCGACATCCAGCAGGCCTCCCAACCACCGAGCCGCCGCATCCCGCCGCGACCCTGACGGACCGGCAGCATCAGGCAGTCGTTCATGAGGGCGGTCTGGCGAAGGGGCCGCTCGCGCTGCGGCAGAGGAAGGTCCGGTGCTCCGGAAACGTGGCCGCGAGGCTCTCCGCCGCGGCGTCTTCGACGAGTGCGATGACGCTGCCGCCGAAGCCACCGCCCATCTGGCGCGCGCCATAGCAGCCGTCGACCTGGGCCGCGCGCTCGACGATCGCGTCCGTCTCCGGCACCGTGATCTCGAGGTCCTCACGCAGACTGGCATGGCCGGCCAGCAACAGCGCTCGCAGTCGCCCACGGTCGCCCGCCTCCAGCGCCGCGACGAACTCGTAGACGCGCTCGGTCTCCGACTCCACGTGCCGCCGGCGCTTCGGCACGCCCGCCTCGATCTCGCGGCGGCGCTCGTTGTAGGGGGTGTCGGCCGGGCGGTGATGAACACCGGACTCGATGACCGCGATCCGGATGCCGTCGGGCAGCGGCACCGGGCGATAGTCGAGCGTCCCGGTGTCGAGGAGCAGCGCATGCCCCTCCAGGCCGAGCGCCGAGACGAATTGGTCCATGATGCCGACCTGGACGCCGGTCGCGCGCTGCTCGGCGTGCTGGCAGGTGCGGGCGATCATCTTGCCGTCTCCGTCGGGGCAGAACCCGGCGGCAAACGCGACGAGCAGCGCGGCCGAGCTGCTGAGGCCGGCGCCGGCGGGCAGCGTGGAGGTGATGGACACCTCCTGCGGACCGACTCCGAGCTCCTCGGCGAGCGCCGCCAGATAGGGGTCGCCGCCAGGCACCTCGCTGTGCACCCGCCAGCGCGCCGCACCCGTGCCGCGAAGCTCGATCCGGCGGTCGACGGCGAGCGGCAGCACCGGACCGCCGACGTAGTCGATGTGCTCGCCGATCAGGTTCACCCGCCCCGGTGCGCGACCTGTCCAGGATTCCTGCCAGGATCCCTGACCCGATCCCTGCCGGCTCGGCTCGGACATCACCCCGAACACCCCGTCATCGCGATTCCCATGGTAGGGATGGGGTGCGCCGGCACGAAGCGGTTCCGGCGGCACACGCCGCCAGCTCGCGGAGCCGGCCCGCCGCCGTCTCCGGCGTGAGATCCCGCTGCGCCTGCGCGAGCATCTCGTAGCCGACCAGGAACTTGCGCACGGTCGCCGAGCGGAGCAGCGG
>JBAPVZ010000207.1:0-7243 GCA_049283435.1 Candidatus Dormiibacterota bacterium | reverse complement strand
ACCCGAGCTGGTGCGACGGACATCATTTGGTGCCCTGGTATTTGGGTGGCAGCACGGAGATCGACAATGGAGCCCTCCTTTGCCGCGGGCATCATGTGCGCGTCCACGACGAGCATTGGACGCTCCTCCGCGATCCCGTCACCGGCACCTTCGACGCCGTCCCACCCTGACCCGGGTCCCGAGGCTCGGCTCAACCGCCTGGCGACGCCAGCTCCTGCAGTTCGGACCAGAGCGCTTGGGCCACCTCCGCCGGCGCCGCGTCTGCCTCATCCAGCTCTCGAAGCACGCTCCGGTCGATCAGCTCGCGGGCAAGCCCCAGGCGACCAGGCGCGAGGCGCTGATGGGCGTCAAGGAAACCCGGGGCGTGCTGAACGAGCCAGGTGAGGTGCAGAACGTGCGCCAAGGCACCGTAGGGACCGCCGAGGTGCTCACGTTCAGGAAGGCGGCCGAAGACGGCTGGATGCCGACGAAGGGTGGCCTCGAGATCCTTCCAGGCCGGGTCGTACTCGGCAAAGAGCACCTTCGGAATCCGGTAGGTGCCGGTAATAGCGGCGGTGCACATGAAGCATGGCTCGAACGTGGTGTAGAGGGCGTAACCCGCGAACCGGCCCGGGGGAAGGCAGGCCAGGGCGTTCATCTCGGCATGCGCCATGTAGGTTCCAGCCAGGGGCCCGGGTCCGTTGCGCGCGTCCGAGATCCGATTCCGGCCAGAGGCGGCGACCAAGCCGTCGGGCCGCGTGATCACCGCGCCCACCGCTGCCGAGCCGGATCGCCACGATGCCCAAGCTGCCTCGAACGCCGCCTGCCAGGGCGGGGACAGCGACATCCAAGTGGTGGCGGCATCCGACATGACACGATCGAGTCTGCCCCCTCGAGCGTCGCTGAGGACACATCACGGTCGTTCGTCCCCCACGACGACCAGGTTGAACTCTGATGGCCGTCTAACTTGCCCGAAAAACCAGGACTCGGCCCGTTCCCACCGATCAAGCCACCCTTCGGACGCGTCGTGACGAATGGCCTGGCGCTCCGCTCGCAGCTCTGCTGGGCTCTCAACGAGGATCGCGTATTCGACCAGGTCCGACAACTCGGGGCGGGAGACGAACAGCCCCTCCACAATGACGATCGGATGGGACTCGATGAGCACAGTGCAGTCAGCGAGCCGACCAGTCTCCCAGTCGTAGGGACGAAACACGGCCGGCTTGCCGGAGCGAAGGGGCTCAAGCGCTGTGGCCCGCATTCGCTCCCAGTCGTAGTAGAGAGCAACACCGTCTTCGGGAGTGAACGCAAACCGCTGATCTTCATTCATCGCTCGGTAGAAGTCGTCGCCCTCACCAGCGAGCAGGCGAGTTCTCGGCTGAGCCGGCGAGCGAACGTCGACTTTCCTGCGGCGCTGTGCCCGTCCACGGCGACCAGAACCGGGGTCTCGCTGCCAGAAGCCCACTGACGCACCGTGCGCAGGCCAGCCAGGAAACCTTTCGCGGTCGACATCGCTCGCGCTCCAGTGTTTCAGTCCTTCGCCGAGAACGGTCGCAGGTCTCCAAGTGCAGCCCGGCCACCTCAGAAGCGGAGGCGGATGCTTCGGAAGGGTTCGACGCGGCACCTACTCCGGTTTCGGCCTTCCCTTCTGCCGCAGCGTGCGAGCGGAGCGTACAGGTGACGCCAGGGCGATCGCCGCCGCGACGATGAAGATCCCGACGCAGGCCCAGAGCCCCACGACGACTCCGGCGACGGTGGCGAGGGCCCCGCCAAGGAGCGCTCCGACGAGTGCGCCGGTGCGGTTGGCCGCGCGCAGAGTCGTGTTCGTTCGGCCCTGGAGTGGTTGTGGTGTAACCGCCTGACGGAAACCCATCTCGTTCGCGTTCTCAACGCCCATGGCGAGTCCGTAGAGCGTCATTCCGGCGAACAGCGGCAGCGCCGCGCCGTCACCGGCAGTCGGGGCGATCGCGATCAGGGCCCAGAGTGCGGGGTAGGTCGATCGTGTCGCCGCGATCACGGCCCCTTCACCAAACCGCATACCGAGCGGCGAAGCGGCGAGGGCACCCGCGAGCGTGGCCGCGCCGGCGTCGGCGAGGAGCAGGCCGTAGATCGGTGCGTTGAAATGGAGGGTCCGCAGCACAAACGGAATGAGGATCGTGAACGCGGCACCGTTGGCAACGAACCAGGCGTGCGTCGACCACGCCAGGGGGGCCAGCTCTCTGTGCGAGTACGCCCACCGCAGTCCGTCCCGGATTTCCGTGCCGACGCTCCGGAGCGGGCGGGCGACTGGCTTGGGCTCCTCGACCTGGATCGTCGCGAGCAAGACGGCGTCGACGATATAGCTGAAGGCGTCGAGCGCGATCGACAGCGGTCCACCGAGAACGGCCACCAGACCGCCGCCGAGCGCCGGGCCAAGTGCTTGCGACGCGGCGTCGCCCTGGTCGAGTCGCGCGTTTGCGGACACCAGTTGAGATCTCGGCACGATCAAGCTGAGAAACGATTGGCGCGCCCCTATCCCGAAGACAGACGCGCTGCCGAAGACGAACAGGGTGAGCACGATGGCCCACATGGACAGCGCGTGAGCCAGCCATAGCACCGGAATCACGCCGAGAATGAGTGCGCGCCCCACGCTCGACCAGACGAGGACCGGCTTTCGTCGCCAGCGGTCGAGGAGCGCGCCCGCGAAGAGGCCGAGCACGGTGTAGGCGGCGACCGGGGCGGCGTTGACGAATCCGACCTCCAAGGGCGACGCGCCGAGCACGGTTATCACGATCACGGGAATGGCGACGGAGGTGACGGAGGTGCCACCCGAGCTCAGCGTCGAGCCGTCCAGAACCGCGCGAACTTCGGCTCTCGTAATACCTCGCGGTTCTGTCGCGGCGGTTCTCCCGGACTGTGCTCGTTGCTCGTGATGCCTCCATGCAAGCACAGCGGGTGCGACCATCCCTCGGGAGGCAGTTGTGGCCCACTTGCGTCAGGCCGGTTCGGGTCTTCCTCCCAGGTCTGCCGGTAGGAAGTACGGAAACTGTCAAGCTGGTCGCCGACAGCTGGCAGGGCACCGTGCGAGAGCCCGAGGGGGGTCCTCGCGAATTTGAATCGCCGAGTTGTAGTTGGTGGGCCCGGCAGGGCTCGAACCTGCGACCAGAGGATTATGAGTCCCCCGCTCTGACCAGCTGAGCTACGGGCCCAAGGCGCTCGACAGCGGCCTCATCCTAACCGTAGGGTCACGGGCGCGGGCGCCGTGGACAGGGGCCGGCAGCGAACACGCGTTCCCTCACGTCTTACGGATTGCTGACACCTTCTTGCGATTCGTGGGCGACGATGAGCGCGAGGAGAGCTCGAAAGTGACGACGTGGTTCTACAGTCCTGTGGGCCCGGAGAGCGTCGGTGTGCTCCGCCCGCGGGTGGCTCTCGCGATCGCACCTTCGCCGCTTCCCGATCGACGGCATCGTCGCCCAACTCAGCAGAGGTCGGAAGCCCAGGCATGACAGAAACCATGAAGCGCACGCGGATGCGGTCCCTTGACGGCTGCCTCCAGGTTCTCGAGGACGCCCTCTTGATGGGCCGTACCCGAGTCGACGCCGGACTCGGGTACGAGATCCGATCCTTCCTCGGCGCTGCCGGGTTGATCCCCGACCACCGCCTCGAGGGCCGCAAGGTGCAACGGGTCCTCGACGACATCTTTGATCTGCAAGAGCGGCTGCTCGGCACCTCACCCGAAGTCAACCCTGCGGGCTGACCCCGCGGGTCGCGAGGCTCCGGGGCAGGGTGGGCTCTGGTAGGATCCCCAGGACCCTGACCCCTGCCGTGGAGTGCTCATGACCTCGTTCAGCAACGCCAGCTCGTACCTGCTCACCTCCGAGTCCGTCACCGAGGGCCACCCCGACAAAGTCTGCGACCAGGTATCCGACGCGATCCTGGATGCGATCCTGGAGCAGGATCCGCGGGCTCGCGTGGCGGCCGAGACGGCCGTCACGAAGGACTTCCTGACCGTCATCGGCGAGGTGACGACGCATGCTGACGTCCCCATCGAGGCGGTCATTCGCAAGACCATCCGGCGCATCGGCTACGTCGACCAGACGTGCGGCTTCGACTCCGACCACGCGCTCCTCAGCGTCTACCTGAAGGAGCAGTCGCCCGACATCGCGGCCGGTGTCGACCACTCCCTGGAAGAGCGGGAGGGCGACAAGGAAGAGCTCTACGAGCATCAAGGCGCCGGCGACCAGGGCATGATGATCGGCTTCGCGTGCAACGAGACGCCCGAGCTGATGCCGGCGACGATCTCGCTCGCGCACCGGCTCACGCGCCAGCTGGCGACCGTCCGCCGGTCGGGCGACCTGCCCTGGCTCCTGCCGGACGGCAAGTCGCAGGTCACGATCGAGTACGCGCATGGTCAGCCGAAGCGCATCGAGGCGGTCGTGATCAGCACGCACCACCGGCCGGGCGTCACGCTCGGCGAGATCGAGGAGGGGGTACGGGAGCTTGTCATGGGGCCCGTGTTGCCGTCCCATCTGGTGGACGGCAAGACGCGGATCTACGTGAACCCGAGCGGCCGGTTCGAGCTCGGTGGTCCCGCCGCCGACGCCGGCCTGACCGGTCGCAAGATCATCGTCGACACCTACGGCGGCGTCGCTCGCCACGGCGGCGGCGCGTTCAGCGGCAAGGACCCCTCCAAGGTCGACCGGTCCGCGGCCTACGCGGCCCGCCACGTGGCCAAGAACCTGGTCGCCGCCGGCCTCGCCGACCGGCTCGAGGTCCAGGTCTCCTATGCGATCGGACGCGCGCAGCCGACCTCGATCTCGCTGGAGACATTCGGCACCGCCACGATCGACGAGGCAACGCTGCTGCAGCTCGTACGGTCGACGTTCGACCTGCGCCCTGCGGCGATCATCGACAAGCTCGACCTCCTGCGGCCGATCTACCAGCCCACCGCCGCCTACGGGCACTTCGGGCGTGACGACCTGCAGGTCCCGTGGGAGCTGACGGACAAGGTCGACGCGCTCCGCGCGGCACTCTCCTGATCGACCGCTAGGCGACGACATGGCCGAATCCGGGCCGGCGCTGGGTATCCGCGTCTGGGACACGCGCCTGCGGAAGCTCGTGCCGCTGCCCACCTCGGAGGACGCGGGACAGCCCGGTGAGCCGGTGCTGCGCCTCTATGTGTGCGGGGTCACTCCCTACGACTCCGGGCACCTGGGCCACGCAACGACGTTCCTCGCGTTCGACGTGCTCGTGCGCTGGGCGGCTGCGCAAGGAGTGCGCGTCCGCTACATCCAGAACGTCACCGACGTCGACGATCCGCTGTTCGAGCGGGCGCGGCGCGACGGGATCCGCTGGGACGACCTCGCCGAGCGGGAGGTGAAGGCGCTTCTCCGCGACATGGAATCGCTCGGCTGGCGTGCCCCCGACCGGATGCCTCGCGTGTCCCAGGAGATTCCCGCGATCGAAGACGCCGTCCAGGGTCTCCTCGACCGGGGGTACGGCTACCGCACCGACGCGCACTACTTCGACACCGCCCGCTACCCCGGCTACGGAGCGCTGTCTCATCGCACGCGGCGCTCGATGGTCGCCAAGCTGCGCGACGAGGGGCTCCTGGGTACCGTCGGACCGGCGGCGAAGCGTAACGAGCTCGACTTCACGCTCTGGCGGCCGTCGGCGGCGGACGAGCCGTCATGGGACGCGCCGTTCGGCGCCGGCCGGCCGGGCTGGCACATCGAGTGCTCGGCGATGGTCCGTCGTTACCTCGGCCCGCAGATCGACGTGCACGGCGGCGGGCGCGACCTCCAGTTCTCGCACCACGAGTCGGAGCGCGCGCAGTCGGAGTCGCTGACGGGCGAGGCGCCGTTCGCGAAGGCCTGGATGCACACGGGGATGGTTCGCTACGAGGGCCGCAAGATGTCGAAGTCGCTCGGCAACCTCGTCGTCGTCCAGCAGGTGCTCGATCGGGTCAGCCCGGCGGCGGCGCGGCTCGCGCTGCTCGGACACCGCTACCGGATGGATTGGGAGTTCGCCTGGCACCGGCTGGAGCCCGCGCAGCGCCTCGTCACCGAGCTGCGCACGCTGGTCGGGGCGGATTCGGTGGACGGCGCGTCCCGTCCGGAGGCGGGGGAGGGGAGCGCCTACGCCTCGGCGTTCGCGACCGCGCTCGACGACGACCTCGACACCGGCCGCGCGCTGCGATACCTCCGGCGGGCCGTCGCCGCCCGGCATGCGGAGGCGGCCGCGTGGATGGCGTCCATCCTCTGCGGAGCCGCGAAGCTCGGCTGACCGGCAGCTGACGAGGCGTCCTCAGGAGAGGAGGCCGCGGAGCGCCTCGCTGAACGTCTCCAGCGTCGCCGTCTGCGTGCGCAGACCCTCGCGCAGCCGGCTGACCCAGGCCGCCGGCGCCAGCCGCCGTCCGCGGCCGGCGACGTCCCCGTGCCGGGTCGCGACGGTCGTCTCCAGCGCGGACGATCCGGCCGGGCGCCGGCAGGTGAACAGCTCCTCACCCACCTCGACCTCGAGCGAACGGACCGCACCGCGGCCCCGCCGCTCGCGCTCGACCTCCACCTGGTCCGGCAGGGCACGCTCCAGGACGGCCGCCAGCTCTTCGAACAAGCCCTCGACCTCGGCGGCCGCGACGTTCGCACGCACCGCGGCCTCTTCCAGATCCTGCATCTCACCGGACCACCAGTGAGCGGTCATCGACAGCCAACGCTACGCTGCCCGAGGTACCCTCGACCTCGCAATGGCTGAGATCGAGGTGACCGGCGATCAGCTGATCGTCCATGTGCAGGGCATCGATCGCGTCCTCGCCTTCACGACCCGCCTCGAGGTACCGCTCGCCCACGTGCTCGGCGCCGAGCCGGACCTGGTGGAGGCGGCCCGCTGGTGGCACGGGGTGCGTGAGCCGGGCGTCGACATCCCGCACGTCCTGACGGCGGGCCGCTTCCTCCAGCACGGGGATCTCGTCTTCTGGGACGTGCGCGGCCCCGATGGAGCGGTCGCGGTCACCCTGCGGCACGAGCGGTACGCGAAGCTCGTGGTCGGTGTCACCGACCCTGACGACTCGGTGTCGAAGATCAATGCCGCCGTGCGCGACCTGGAGGTCGACTGAGGCCCTACTCGGGGCGGACGACCTCGAGGCTGGCACCGCAGTTCGGACAGTCGCTATCGGGCAGCACGCTGACGAGCGTCTCGCAGTGCGGGCAGAGCAGGTCTACCGGCATCGGGGCGAAGTCGTCCTGAGCCTCCTCGTCCATCGCCGCCGGGACCTCCCCGAGATCGA
>JBAPVZ010000206.1:0-6831 GCA_049283435.1 Candidatus Dormiibacterota bacterium | reverse complement strand
GGGAGCAGGACGACCACGCTGTCCGACGTGAGCAGGAACAGGGCCGTGTCGTAGACGCTGCGCACCGCGCCGGCCACCTGCCGCAGGAACTCGCGCTTCAGGGCCTGGATCGCATCCTCTCCGAGCTGCTGGCGCACCAGGTAGTCGCGGAAGTTGTCGATGTCGACGACGAGCAGCACGTGGGCGCCGGACAGCGGGTAGCCCAGATGGCGGGCCCGCCGCTGCGCCGTCGCGTCGTCCCCGTAGGTGCCCTGCAGCAGCTCGTCGAGGTACTCGCCGCGCACCCTGCCTTCGACGTCCGCGAGCTCCCGCTCCTTCGTCAGCGCGATCGCGACGACGAGCGCCGCCTGCTCGATCGCCATCATCGCCAGCTCCTCCTTCTCGGGAGGTCCCACGCCGAGGATCGAGAGGTAGCCGAGCATCTGCCGGTTGGCCAGGATCGGCGCGATGATGCGCTCCCGATTCATGCGGAGGTGGGGCATGGCCGGAATCCGGGTCGGCCCCCGGCGCCGTTCCACCTCGCGCAGCGCGCGCTGGAACCGGGGATCGAAGATGGCGCCGCGCGGCGAACCGTGGAGCGCGATCGTCTCCCGCCGGTGGGGATCGTCGCTCGGGTCGCCGGCGTGGGCGAGCAGGTGGAACGTCGCGTCCTCGATGGTGACGGGCCCACCGACGATCTCGGAGAGGGTCGCGCAGATCTCGACGATCCCCTTGCCGTCGAGGACCAGGTCGGTGAATCGCCGATGGATGTCGATCGACCGCTTGAGTCGGGAATGCTCGGCGTTGATGATGCGGGCGAGCAGCGGCTCCATGAGGTCGGACCGGCTCACGTCGTGGCCGATCTCGAAGAGTGGGAGGCCGTAGCGATCGGCTTCCTCGATCATCTCCTTCGGCAGCTCGGGCAGGTAGGTGCCGAGGGTGACGACGACACCGGCGCTCTCGGCTGCGTTGAGCTCGGCGATGAGCCGGGTCTGGGCCCCCAGGTCGCCTCGCATCGCGTAGGCGCTGGTCAGGAGGATCTCGTGGGGCCCCATCTTGCGCACCACCTCGGGCGTCTCCATGACGCGCACCCACTCGATGATCCGCTGCAGGCCGGCACGCCCCGCGACGAGCCGGGCGCGCCGGAGCCCGCCGAACCGCATCGCCTCGGCGACGGTCGGCGGCCCGCTCTCGGTCGGGAGATGATCGGTCGCCTGCACGATCCGATTATCTGCGCGTGTCGAGCGTTGCGGTTCAGCGCCTCGCCGGCTCTTCGGTGGGACGCCAGCCGAGGACCGAGCGCGCCCGCTCGGTCGGCACCATCGACTGGTCGGGGTCGCCGCTGATCGCGAACGGGCTGAACCCGTCGCGATGGTCCAATCCGGCGAGGATCGCGGCGGCGACGTCGCGTCCGCGGGTGAACGTCCGGGCCTTGAACGGCGGCTCGAGGGGGGCCTCATCACCGTCCGGGATCGGGAAGCAGAGGCGCAGCGCCGTGATCGTCAGCCCCCAGGTGCGGACGGCGTTGCGCTCGACCTCCTCGCCGAGGCGCTTCGTCAACCCGTAGAACTCCTGCGCGTCGGGCCGCTCCGACTCGTCGGGATAGCGGTCGCGCGGGTGGTAGACGCTCATGCTGCTCGTCACGACGGCGTGCCGGACGCCCCGCTCGTGCGCGGCCCAGAGCGCGAAGTGGACGCCCTTCACGTTGACGTCGAACGCCGAATCGACGCTGCGCAGCTGACCCCACTCCTGCTTCGTGTTCATCGCCATGTAGACGACGGCGTCGATCCCCTCCATCGCGTCTCGCAGCGCCGCGAAATCGGTGACATCGCCGAGCACGTGCGCCCAGGATCCCGCGGGCGGGGCGGTGAGGTCGAACACGCGCAGCTCGTGCTGCCCGGCGAGATGAGGCAGCACCATCCGGCCGACGAAGCCGGCGCCGCCGATCACGAGTAGTCGCACGCTGGACGCACCTCCCAACTCCAAGCCCGCAACCCAGACCGCTCTCGGTTGCCCGCGGCCGCGCCAGCGCCGACTTGACGTGCGGCCCGGCATGGACAATAATGCGCGCCGATCATATGCCTTCAGGCGGTCACGATTCTCTCTCGCGGCGGTCGAATTCCGTACAGACCGGCGATGCCGAGGATCGTAATTCCGTTCGCCGCGCGAGGGGAATCGGTGCCACCGCTCGATCGGCAGCGCGTCGCAGCACATGGGGAGCCAAGACAGGATGCAGCGTGATGTCATGCAGGGAATCGCCCGACCGACGCGGCGCCAGTTCATCCAGCGGGCAGGGGCCGCGGGCGCCCTCCTGACGCCGACCGCGGCGCTGCTCGCGGCGTGCGGCGCCACCGGCAGCTCCGGGTCGGGGCAGAAAAGCAGCACCAACCCCTTCGGCGTCGACCCCACGGCGCCGCTCGACCTCGTCATCTTCAAGGGCGGCTACGGCGACCAGTACGCACGCGATGCCGCCAAGGCGTACGGCCAGAAGTATCCGAAGGCGCAGGTCTCGGTCGCCGACGTGACCCAGCAGCTGTCGCAGGAGTACCAGCCGAAGTTCGTCGCCGGCGACCCGCCCGACTTCATGGACGACTCCGGTGCCGGGGACATCGCACCGGGCACGCTCGTCTCGCAGAACCAGCTCACCGACCTGGGCACCTTCTGGAACGCTCCGTCGATCGACGATCCGAGCAAGAAGCTGAAGGACACCGTGCTCTTCGAGACGCAGTCGGACGCGCTCTTCAACGGCAAGTACTACGTCAACCTCTACGCGCTCAGCGTCTACAGCGTCTGGTACAGCTCGACGCTCTTCAAGAACAAGGGCTGGCCCTACCCGACCACCTGGGACGACATGCTCAAGCTCTGCGCGGAGATCAAGCAGGCGGGCATGGCTCCCTGGACCTATCAGGGCGTCTATCCGGCGTATGTCCAGCAGCTGTGGGTGCCGATGGTGACGCAGCTCGCCGGCCCCGACGTGATCAAGAGCATCGACAACCTGCAACCGAACGCCTGGAAGAATGACGCCGTCATGGAGTCGCTCAACGCGCTCTACAAGCTGGCGACGAGCGGCTACATCATGCCGGGCAGCTCCGGGCTCACGCACATCGAGTCGCAGAAGGCGTGGCTCCAGAACCAGGCGGCATTCATCCCCGACGGCTCCTGGGTCGAGAACGAGATGATGGGCTTCGTCCCGTCCGACTACAACATGGTCGTCGCGCCGACGCCGTCCATCTCGAGCAGCGACAAGCTGCCGTTCGGCTCCACCAACTACTATGCCGGCGAGAACTTCATCGTTCCCGCCAAGGCGAAGAACCATGCCGGCGGTCTCGAGTACATGCGCATCCTGCTGTCGAAGAAGTCGGCCCAGGACTTCACCAACCTGACTAAGACGCTGACGATCGTGAAGGGCGCGGCCGACAATCTGCCGATCGCGAAGACGGACAGCTCGCTCAAGTCACAGCTCGCGTTGATCAACAACGGCAAGCCCCGCATTCCCTCGGCGCTCTACGGCGGCTGGTACGCGCAGATGAACGACACGATCAACCAGGCGTTCGGGGCGCTGATGACGCAGCGGACGACGCCGAAGGAGCTGGTCGCGACCGCCCAGGCCGCGGCGGACGCGACCAAGAGCAATCCCAACATCATCAAGTACCACCGCTGAGGGGGGCCGACCGTGCAGCGCGGCAAGTGGCCGATCATCGCCGTCTTTCTCGCCCCGACGCTGCTGCTGTACGGGGTGTTCGTCATCATTCCCTACGCCGGCGGCATCGCGGTCTCGTTCACGAACTGGGCCGGCTTCTCGGCCCAGTTCACGTTCGTCGGCGTCGAGAACTACGTCCAGATGGTGCAGGATCCGGTCTGGCGGCTGGCGCTGCTCCACAACGTGATCATGCTGATCGTGCTCCCGGTCATCGCGCTCGGGATCGCGCTCGCGTTCGCGAGCCTGCTGACGCAGGGCGGGACGTCGGCGATCTTCCGCCGCATCTACGGCTCGCAGTTCTACCGGATCGCGTTCTTCCTGCCCTACATGATGCCGGTGAGCATCGTCGCCATCCTCTGGCAGTTCGTCTACAGCCCGACGTTCGGGCTGCTCAACGGCTTCCTCCGGCTCGTGCATCTGAACGGGCTGACGCGCACCTGGCTGGGGGACCCCTCGACCGCGCTCGGCGCGGTCGCGGTCGTCGGGATCTGGAGCATCGTCGGCTTCTACATGGTGCTGTTCATGGCCGGTATCCAGGGCATCCCGACCGACATGTTCGAAGCGGCGGCGATCGACGGCGCCAGCCGCGTCCAGATGTTCTTCCGGGTCACGATTCCACTGCTCTGGAGCCAGCTCCAGGTCGCGATCGTCTACGTCGGCATCTACGCGTTCGACCTGTTCGCGCTCGTCCAGATCATGAGCTCGAGCCAGGCGGGTCCGAACAACGCGACCCAGGTCATGGGGTTCTACCTGTATCAGACCGCGTTCTCGTACAGCCACTTCGGGTACGCGTCGGCGATGGGGGTCGCGATCTTCATCCTCTCGATCGCGCTGACCCTGTTCACCTTCCGGTTCACGACCCGCCAGCAGGTCGAGTTCTGATGAAGGAGATCGAGGCGGAGCGCCGCGCCTTCCCGAGGGCCGCCTCCCGGGGCCGGCGCGGGGGGTCACCGACGCGGTTTCTGTCCCTGACGTTCACGCAGATCATCCTCATCGCCTGGGCGATCCTGGTGCTCTTCCCGTTCATCTGGATGGTCTACAGCTCGTTCAAGACCGACAACCAGATCTTCAGCAGCCCCTGGCAGCTGCCGACGGCCCTCCACTGGGACAACTTCGTCCGCGCCTGGACGACCGCATCGATCGGCGAGTACTTCCTGAACAGCATCATCGTCGTCGCGTTCTCGCTCGTGCTCACGCTCCTGCTCTCGGCGATGACCGCCTACGTGCTCGCGCGGTACCGGTTCCGGGGACGCCAGTTCATCTACTACAGCTTCGTGCTCGGAATCGCGTTCCCGGTGTTCCTCGCGATCGTCCCGCTGTTCTTCGTCGTCCAGGGCCTCGGTCTGCTCGGGACCTTCCCCGGGTTGATCCTCGTCTACGTCGCCTACTCGCTGCCGTTCTCGGTCTTCTTCCTCACGTCGTTCTTCCGGACCCTGCCGACCGAGATCGCGGAGGCGGGCCTGATCGACGGCTGCAGCCACTTCGGCGTCTTCTTCCGGCTCATGCTGCCGCTCGCGTCGCCCGGCCTGGTCAGCATCGGGATCTTCAACTTCCTCGGCATGTGGAATCAGTACCTGCTGCCGCTCGTGCTGAACCCGGACCCGACCCACTACGTGCTCGCGCAGGGGCTCGCCTTCCTCGCCATCAACCAGGGCTATCGCGGCGACTGGAGTGCCCTCTTCGCCGGTCTCACGATCGCGACGATGCCGATCCTCATCGTCTACGTCGCCTTGCAGAACCGGCTCCAGTCGGGGCTCACCGTCGGCGCGATCAAGTAGCGGCCGCGGGGCGGCGCGGCCGGCCTCGAAGCCAATACTGGAGACGTGGATCGCATCTCGCCGGAGGGAAGGCCGGCCGGGGAGCCGCGAGATCGGCATCCGCAGTACACGCCCGACGGACGCTGGTTCTGGGACGGCTCGAGGTGGCTGCACGCCGAGCGCCCTGCGGTCGTCACGCACCGGCCACCGCGGCGGCTGGGCGGGAGCCGGCGGATTTGGTTGGGCGGGGCGATCGCCGGCCTGCTCATCCTCCTGCTCATCGCCGCCGCCGTGCTCCTCGCGCTCGCCAGGGCCGGCGCGCCCCCGAGCGCCCAGCAGATCTTCGAGCGGCCGTTCACCTCGGGATTCCGGACCGAGCAGGTCTCCGCGGTCCTCCGCTCCCCCGGGGCGGTGCGCCGCGTCACCGGTGTCGTCCAGCTCTCGCCGTTCCGAGCGACCCGGCTCTCGGTGATCGAGAACGGCGCCCCGGCGGCCGGCGAGATCGACCTCCACGGCCTCCTCTACACGCGGCCGTCAGGTGAGCGCTCCTGGCGCGTCGCGCCCGGCGTCTCCCCGGAGCTGCGGCAGGCGGGCTGGGCGACGCCGGGACCGCCGGCCGATCTGCGCTATGCGGGGACGAGCAGCGTCGGCGGGGTGAGCGCGTGGCAGGTCACCGCGGGCGGCTGCCGCTGGCTCATCGCGACCTCGGGCGGACGGCCGCTGCGGATCGATTGCCAGGCCGGCGCTCGCAGCGCGACGTACACGTTCCGCGGCTTCGGCGTGCCAGGCGCGATCACGGCGCCGTCCCCGATCGCGACCCGGATGCGGTCCGCGCCGACCGAGGTCGCGGCGCAGATCGCCGGCGAGACGGCGAAGGTGACGATGGTCGATCCACGCGAGGTCGGCGCGACGAGGCCCGGGCCGTCCGAGCGCCTGGTCGGCGTCTACCTCGTCGTCACCAACACCGGCGCGCAGCCGATCGCGTTCGACCCCGAGATCGCGGCGACCGTGAGCCGGGGCTTCGTCTTCTGGAATCGCGTGCAGGACGCGCTGGCCCCCGCTCTGGCGCCGGCTGCGGTCGCCCCCAGGCAATCGACCCAGGGCTGGGTCGCGTTCCTCGTGCCGGCCTCGGTCGGCGCCCTCACGCTGCGCGTCGGTGAGCCGAGCGAAACCGCGCTGTTCTCGATCTCGCTCGGCACGTAGCGCCGGTCAGCGCGCGAGGAGCTGACGCAGCACCAGGTTCAGCACGCCACCGTGCTCTAGGTAGGCGACCTCGGTCGGGTTGAGCACGCGCGCGACCGTCGAGAACGCGATCGTCTTCCCGTCTGCCTTCTGCGCGGTCACCGGCACCGTCTGGCCCGGCTGCAGCCCGGCCTCGAGGCCCCTGATCGCGTA
>JBAPVZ010000205.1:0-6757 GCA_049283435.1 Candidatus Dormiibacterota bacterium | reverse complement strand
GTCGCTGGGGGTCACGCGCGGCGAGATCGCGCCCTGGGAGGATGGCGCACGCACTGACGGACGGGCGGGAACCTACGAATGGTGGTACTTCGACGCTCACCTCGACGACGGCTCCAAGCTGGTGGTCGTTTTCATGGACAAGGAGCTGACGGCTCCGCAGAAACCGCTCGACCCGCTCATCCGTATCGATCTCGATCTGCCCGACGGTCGCAGCTTCCAGAAACTCCGGTCGTTCCCGCCGGCGAGCTACTCCGCCACGGCCGATCACGCCGGCGTGCGCATCGCCGACAACCGCTTCGAGGGCGATCTGCGCCGGTACCGCATCACGGCGGTGATCGACGACGTCCGGGTCGAGGTGTCGCTCACCGGGCAGGTCCCCGCGTGGCGCCCCGAAACCGGGTACCTGCGCTTCGGCGCAGATCACGCACTCGAGTTCGGCTGGCTGCCGGCCGTTCCGCAGGGCGTGGTCGAGGGAACGCTGCGCATCGGCGACGAGACCCGCAAGGTGACCGGGGTCGGCTACCACGACCACAACTGGGGCAACGTCGCACCGCCGCAGATAATCCATGACTGGTACTGGGCGCGCGGCCAGGCTGGACCGTACTCGACGATCGCCTCCTTCATCACCGCCGAGAAGAAGTACGGGTATGAAACCATCCCGATCTTCATGCTGGCGAAGGACGGCGCGATCCTCGCCGGCGACTCGTCCAAAGTCACCTTCGAGCGCGATGAGGTCTACACCGACTCGACGACGGGCAAGCCGGTCGCCGGGGTCACTCGCTACACCTATCAGGACGGCGATCACCGCTATCTCGTCACCTTCACCCGGAAGGAGGACCTTTCACGCGACCGCATGATCGAGGCCATCCACGGGTTGAAGCGGCTGGCGGCCATGGTCGCCGGCTTCGATGGTGCCTACCTGCGCTTCACGGGCGAATGCCGGGTCCAGGTCTTCCACGGTCACGACCTGGTCGAGGAGCACGCCGACCAGGCCATCTGGGAGCTCATGTACTTCGGCCACGCGCGCTGAGACGCGTGTGATGCGTGCTCGCCGCCCGTCCGTTCAATACGCGGCCCGCGGAGGCACGGAAGCAAACTCGGTAGGCGCCCGTCCGTGCTTGGTGAGGTTGGGCGACACCGCGGTGCCGGCTCGAAGCGTTCCGACTGGCTCTCGAGCTCAGCGGTCGACCGCCGCGGGCCGCCTCTCGCTGCCGGCGAGCGGCCAGCCCTGCAGACCACGGGGCGGGAAGCGCGCCGCCGGCGGCCTTCGCGTGCACAATCCTCAGTCATGACCCTGGTGCGGCGACTGCTCGCCAGCGACGCCGGATTCTCCGCACTGCGGCGTGCCCTGCGCGCGGCGATCGTCATGCCAGCTCTGTTCGCCATCACCGATCTCCTGCTGCGCAACCCGACGTTGGCCAGCTTCGCGGCGTTCGGGTCGCTCGCGACGCTGCTCTTCGTCGACTTCGGCGGGGCCATGCGCGACCGGCTCATCGCGCAGACGGCGCTGATCCTGGCCCAGCTCGCGTTGATCACGATCGGAACGTTCGCCTCCCAGGCCCTCTGGGTCGCCGTGCTCGTCGCGCTGGCGATCGGGTTCGCCGTCCTTTTCGCGGGTGTCGTCAGCTCGGTGCTGGCGAGCGCGACGACGGCGCTCCTCCTCGCCTTCGTCCTCCCGGTGACGCTGCCCGGGACTGCCGGCTCACTCCCCCTGCGGCTGCTCGGCTGGCTTTTCGCCGGGGCCCTCTCGCTGATCGCGGTCCGGGTTCTCTGGCCGGCCCCCGTGCGCGAACCGCTCCGCCACTCGACGGCCCAGGTGTGCGCGCTGCTCGCCAGGCGGCTGCGGGCGGAGGTCGGGTCGGTGCGGGGAGGGCACGAGGCCTCCCAGCTCGCCGTTCGCGACCAGCTCGTCATCGATGCGCGCGCCTCGGTCGCCGCGCTGCGCAAGGCATTCTTCGAGACGCCGTACCGCCCCACGGGACTGGCGACGGGGTCGCGCGCGGGCGTCCGCATCGTCGACGAGGTGATGTGGCTCGACACCGTGCTGGAGCGCGCGGAGGTCGATCGGGAGAGCGACCCCGCCGATGGGGCCGTCTCCGCGGTCAAGTTGGCTGCCGCCGATCTGCTGGAGCAGGGCGCCGGCGTGCTCGATGCCGGGTCCGGCGATCCGGCGCGGCTCGAGCCGCTCCTGCGCCGGCTCGGGGAGGCGCGGGACGAGATGGAGCAGGCCGCGACCTCGCTGCTCCCCGTTCGACACGCCGTCAGGCAGGAGCCGGATTCCGAAGAGGAGGTGGCGGAGTTTCTGACCTCGTTGGAGCCCAGCTTCCGGGCGCAGGAGATGACGTTCGCGGTTTCCGAGATCGCCGCCAACATCGAGATCGCGGCGGCGGCCGGGAGCCGGTCCTGGCTGCAGCAGCTGCTCGGTCGCCAGCCCGGAGGCACGGGCTCCGCCCTCGGCTCGGCACGCGATCGGCTCGGCTCGCACCTGCGGCTGCGCTCGGTCTGGCTCCACAACAGCCTCCGCGGCTCGATCGCCATCGCACTGGCCGTCCTCGTCGCCGAGTCGGTCGGCGCACAGCACTCCTTCTGGGTCGTCTTCGGGACACTCGCGGTCCTGCGTTCGAGCGCGCTCAACACCGGGCAGAGCGCACTGCGGGCGGTGGTGGGGACGGTCGTCGGCCTCATCGTCGGCGGCGGTCTTGTGTATCTGATCGGGACGCACGCGATCGTCTACTGGGTGCTGCTGCCCTTCGCGGTCCTGTTCGCCGGGATGGCGCCGGCGGCGATCTCCTTCGCCGCGGGTCAGGCCGCGTTCACGGTCGTGCTCCTGCTGCTCTACAACGTCATCGCCCCGGTCGGGTGGAAGGTCGGGCTCGTGCGGTTGGAGGACGTGGGCATCGGCGTGGCCGTGAGTCTGGTCGTCGGGATCGTCTTCTGGCCGCGCGGCGCCGGCTCGGCACTGGGCCGGGTGCTCGCCGACGCACTCACCGACAGCGTCCACTATCTGGGCGGCGCTGTGGACTTCGGCGTCACTCGGTGCGACCGGATGGGCATCCAGGCTCGCCCGCCCGGCGACGAGCAGCGACGCGCGGCGGCCGCGGCACGCCGCCTGGACGACGCGTTCCGGGAGTTCCTCGCCGAGCGAGGAGCCAAGTCGGTCCCGCTGGCCGAGGTGGCGACGCTGGTCACCGCGGTCGCCGCCCTCCGGCTCACCGCCGATGCCATCGTCGACCTGTGGCAACGGGAGGACGGCCGCCCGGCCGGCGACCGGACCGCGGCGCGAAACCAGATCCGGACGTCCGGCGACGAGATCACCGCCTGGTACGAGACGACCGCACGCGCGCTCTCGGGTGCCGCCGCCGTTCCCGACCCGGTTCCGCGCGACCCTGCCGCCGACCTCCAACTCATCGATGCGGTCCGGCACGATCTCGCCGGTCAGCACGGTCGCGGCACCGCGACCGCGGTCAAGATGATCTGGACTGCCGACCACCTGGACGCGGTCCGCCGGTTGCAGGCGCTGATGCTCGGGGCCGCCCAGGCCATGGCTACCCAGGCGAGGCGGCGCCGTGCACGCGCCGGCCGGGCCGCCGCCGCCCCGTCGGCCCGATGAGAGAAGAGGACTCGGGAGCCCGCACGCCGTCTACCCCACCTCCGGCCCTGCTCCGGCTGCAGCATCCCTCTGGCTGCCGCACGCAGCGAATGACGGCGATCGAGCGCGCCCGGGTCACACGCCTCGGTGCTCGCGCGGCGCGGATTTCTGCACTTCGGAGGCGGTCGAGGCTGCCATGAGCGCTCAGGTTCCGCGACTCCAGGCGCTGCGTGGTGGGGTGCGCCTCGAGGCCTTCACCGTCGGCTGGATGGTGGTCGAGGCGATCATCGCCATCGGCGCCGGGTTCGCCGCCCGCAGCGTGTTGCTCACCGCCTTCGGGCTGGACAGCGCGATCGAGCTGGTCAGCGGCGTCACCTTGCTGTGGCGGCTGTCCGCGGAGACGCAGAGCTCCGATTTGGAGCGGGTCGAGAGAGTCGAGAAGCGGGCGATCTGGGTCTCCGCGGTCCTGCTCATTCTGCTCTGCATCTACCTGCTCGCCACCTCGGTCGGCGGCCTGTTGAGGGGGCTGGAGCCCCAGGAATCCTGGGTCGGCATCGGCATCGCGGCGGCAGCGGTGATCGTCATGCCCCTGCTCGCCTGGCGGAAGCGAGTCGCCAACCGCGTCATCCAGAGCTCGGCGCTCCGCGCCGACGTTGCCGAGAGCATCACCTGCGCCTGGATGGCCGGCGCGACTCTCGTGGGCCTGGCGCTCGGTTCTTTCCTGGGCTGGTGGTGGGCCGAGTACGTCGCCGCCTTCGCGCTCCTCCTCTTCATCGGGCGGGAGGCCTGGGAAGCCGTGGAGGCTGCGCGCGAGGGAAAGACCAGGTGCGAAGGCGATTGACCTGCAGCGCACAGGCTCGACGCGGCTTGATCCGCATCCTGCCGCCGGTCAGCCGGTGAGGACCACCGGCGCGGACCGGACCTGCCCCAGAGCTGCGTGATCCCCCCTGGCCTGCTCGCGCCACGCGGCTCGTTCAGTCGACGGCCCGGTCTCCAGGGCTCGGCGTCACCTGGACGATCAGGTGTTTGGTCACCGGCTGTTCACTTTGCGTGCTGATGTCGGCGATGCCGCACAGGACGTTCAATTCGGGCATGTAGCCCGCGGCGCAGCCGGGTGGGATCTCGTACTTGACGGCTCGGTAGCCGTACACGGTGCGCTGCGTCCGGTCTTTGGAGAAGCTCGTGAGGTCGACGAGGTCGAACTCCGAGAGGCCGCGGTCACGCATGTCCTCGGCGTTCATGAAGACCACAGTGCGAAGGCCCTTCAGGCCACGATAGCGGTCGTCGTTGGAGTAGATGGTGGTGTTGAACTGATCGTGCGACCGCACCGTCGCCAGCATCAAGCGACCCGGCCCGGGGTCGACGTCGTCGGGGAGCGGCGCCAGCGAGAACTCGGCGCGGCCGGAGCCAGTACGGAAGACCCGCTCCCGCGCCGCCTGAGCGAGGCGGAAGCCGTGCGGGTGGCGGGCCCGGGCGTTGAAGTCCTCGAATCCGTCCAGCACCTGCGCCATCGTGTCACGGATGCGGTCGTAGTCGTCCACGTAGTCCTGCCACGGCGTGCTGCTGTCCGGCAGGGTCGCCTGGGCCACGCCGGCGAGAATCGCGCACTCTGAGCGCAGATGCGGCGAGACCGGCTCGCGCATTCCGTGGGAGATGTGCACGAGCGACATCGAATCCTCGACGGTCACCCCCTGCACGCCACTCGCCTGATGGTCCCGATCGGTGCGGCCCAGGCAGGGAAGGATCAGCGCCCGCTTGCCGTGCACGAGGTGGCTGCGGTTGAGCTTGGTGCTCACCTGCACGGTCAGATCGCAGTTGCGGAGCGCCTCGAACGTATACGGCAGATCGGGGGTCGCGAGCGCGAAGTTCCCTCCCAAGGCGACGAACACCTTCACCTCGCCGCGATGCATCGCTTCGATCGTCTCGACCGTACCGAGGCCGTGCTCGCGGGGCGGGTCGAAGCCGCAGACGGCGCCGAGCCGCTCGAGGAACGCCGGGTCGGGACGGTGGTTGACGCCGCAGGTGCGGTTGCCCTGCACGTTGCTGTGGCCACGGATGGGGCACGGCCCCGCTCCGTCGCGGCCGATGTTGCCTCGGAGCAGTAGCACGTTGACGATCTCGCCCACCGTGTCGACGCCGTGCTCGTGCTGCGTGAGGCCGAGGCACCAGGCGATGATCACGCGCTCCGATCTCAGGTAGGAGTCGGCGAGCTTGCGGATCGTCGGCTCGTCCACCCCGGAGTCGCGTGTGAGGTCGGCCCAGGCCGTGGCCTCGACGAGCGCGCGGTACTCGTCGACGCCGTGCGCGTAGCGGTCGATGAAGTCCCGGTCGAGCACGTCAGGGTCCTCCTCCGATGCCTCGAACACAGCCTTGGCGACGCCGCGCAGCAAGGCGAGGTCACCGCCGATGCGCACCTGGACGTTCATCGTCCCGATCCTGGTCGAGCGGAACGTCGCCATGTCGACGAACTCGTGCGGGACGATCGTTCGCCGCGAGGCCGCTTCGAGCAGCGGGTTGATGTGGATCAGCTGGGCGCCGCGCCGCTCGGCCTCGGCCAGCCAGGTCAGCATCCGCGGCGCGTTCGTCGCAGCGTTGTCGCCCATCAACCAGATCGCGTCGGCCTGTTCCCAGTCGTCGAGGTCGACGGTTCCCTTGCCCGTGCCGATCGCCGCCGTCAGCGCCCGACCGCTGGTCTCGTGACACATGTTGGAGCAGTCCGGGAGGTTGTTGGTGCCGAACTCGCGCACCCAGAGCTGATAGAGAAAGGTCGCCTCGTTGCTGAGGCGCCCCGAGGTGTAGAACGACGCCGCGTGCGGGCTCTCCAGACCTCGAAGCGTGCTTCCGACGAGGGCGAAGGCGTGCTCCCAGGAGATCGGCTGGTAGGTGTCGGTCGCCCGGTCGTAGGCCATCGGCTCGGCGAGCCGTCCCACCGCCTCGAGGTCGTAGTCGGTCCATTCGGCCAGCTCGGCGACCGTGTGGCCGGCGAAGAACTCACGATTGGCCCGGGCCGGCGCGAGCTCCCAGGTAGCGTGCTTGACACCGTTCTCGCAGATGTCCAGGTGCAGCCCGTTGGGGTCGTCCGGCCAAGCACAGCCCGGACAATCGAAGCCCCCGTCGTGATGGTTCATCACGAGGAGCGAGCGAAAGCCCTCCAGCGGCTCCCCCGCG
>JBAPVZ010000204.1:0-3918 GCA_049283435.1 Candidatus Dormiibacterota bacterium | reverse complement strand
GGCGGTGCCGAGTCGCTCGCCCAACCGGCGCGACTGGCAGGGGCGGTCGTGCTCGCACCGCCGGGCGCGGTCGAGCGCGCGAACTCACTGATGATGGTGTCGTTCTCGATCGCCCAGGCGGTCGGGTTCGCCGTCGCGGGCACGCTGCTGACCCTCTCGAGAAACGCGACCTACGTCTACTGGATCGATTCGGCGACCTTCCTCGCCGCGGCCCTCCTCGCGCTCACGCTCCCGAGCCTGGGCGGTGGCATCAAGACCGCGCTCGTGCGCGCGAGCGGGCTGAAGCAGCTGGCCCGGGCCGCGCTCCGTCCGCTATTGCTGATGACCGCCGGCACCAACCTGCTGATCGGTGTCGGAACGTCGACGATGCTGCCGCTCGCCTATTCGCTGTACCGGCAGGGGGCGGCGGCCTACACCTGGCTCGAGGTGGCGCTCATCGTCGGACTGGTGGCCGGCAGCCTGCTGATCAGCCGCTGGGGCCTCTTCGGACCGGAGACGGCGATGACGATCGCGGTCGTCGTCTTCGGGCTGGCCGCGCTCGGCATCGCCGCGACTTCGCTGCTCGCCGTCGCGCTCGTCAGCATCGCGATCACGGGCGTCGCGAACGCGGTCTACTCGGTGCGGAACCGGGCGGCTCTGATGCGCAAAGCGGGACCGGACGAACAGGGATCGGTGATGTCGACGCGCTACTCGACAGCACAGGGTTCACAGATCGTCGGGCTCGGCATCGGCGCGCTCATCGTCCAGTACGGAGGACCACGCACGTCATTTCTGGCCGTCGGGCTCGGCATGCTTGCCGTCGGCGGCCTGTTCAGCCTCCACCGGCTTCGGCAACCAGCCGACGAGCCAGTCGTCGAGCAGGGACGGTGAAGCGGATCGTCGTCCCGTCCTGACCGGTCCGGCTCACCTCGATCGTCCCGCCGAACGAGCGCTCGACGATGAGCCGGCACAGATAGAGTCCGAGCCCGAGGCCGCCGCGGGCGCGGTGCGAGCCAGGTCGTCCACCGCGCTCGAACAGCCGTTTGATGCGGTGCGCAGGCAGTCCACTGCCGTTATCCGCGACCTCGACGACGAGCCAGGTGCCCTCCGACCGCGCGCGGATCGTGACAGCGCCGCCAGTCGTGTGCTCGAGCGCGTTCCCGACCAGATTCGTGATGACCTCGTCCAGGTGCGCGGGGACCGCCAGCGCATCGGGCAGGCCGGGCGGGGCCTTGAGCTCGACCGCGTTGGCACGATCGCCGTAGCGGTGAGCCAGGAGACGGCGAATGCGGTCGACGGTCTCGGCGAGGTCGATGGGCACCGCCTCGGGCGTGAAGGCGCCCTGCTCCAGCTTCGCGATCATGAGCTGCGCTTCGGTCAGGCGCAGCAGGCGCTCCGACTGCTCGTAGGCGCCCTCCAGCAACGCCCGCTGCTGCTCGCCGCTCATGCTCGGCAGCCACTCGACGAGGGCAGCGAGGGTCGTCCGGATCGCCGCCGCCGGGCTGCGCACCTCATGCCCGATCGCACGCAGCATGAGGTCCTTGCCTTCTTGCAGCGTCTGCTCCTGGGTCACGTCCTCGTGCAGCGTGAGGACGCCGGACGACTGGTCGGCGGCGCCCGGGATCACGACCGAGCGCACCTCGACGACGATGTCGCGGGACGCCAGACGGTATCGCGTCCCCAGCCGCTTGGTGTCGTCGTCGTCGTCGTCGACCGGCGTCGCCCCGACGGCATCCAGCACGCGGCGCAGGGGCTGCCCGAGCAGCCCCTCGACCGGCATCCCGTAGATGTGCTCGAGCGCCGGATTCACGAACGCGATCTCGCCGGCGCGATCCTCGAGCGCGACGCCAACCGGCGAGTACTCGAGGATCGCACGCATGCGGGTGAACATGTCGGCGGTGCTGAGCGCGAGCCTGAGGTTACCGCCGAGGTCCTCGACGACACTCACCTGCGAGCGGTCGAACGCCCCCGAGGCGTACGATTGCAGCGACATCAGGCACCGCACCTGCCCCTGCGACACGACCGGCACCCAGAGAACGGAACGGGGGGTGCGACGTCCCCGCCGCCGGCCCAGCACACCGGTGTCACGATCGGTGCCCGGTCTCAGCGCGGCACCCTGCAGGAGCACCGGGCGACCGGTCTCGACGGCATCGAAGGCGGGGTCGTGCGGCCGCATGAAGACGGCCGTCGGGGGCTGCATCACCCCGTGGTCGACGGCATACGTCTCGGCGACGAGACCCTGGGAGCGTCGCTCGACGACGGCGAGGGCGAACACGTCGAACGCGAGGTGCTCCGACAGCTCGGCGTTCAGCTCGCGCACGATCGACGGTCGATCGACCGCACCGGCGAGGCGACGCCCGACGGCGGCGACGACCTCGAGGCGCTGGCGCTGCTCCTCGCGAGCGGCGAGCGACCAGGCGTTGTGCAGCGCCAGCGCGACGTGGTCGGCCACCTGCAGCAGGAACGCGACCGTCGAATCCTCGTAGGCGTCCGGCGAGTCGCTGTGTGCGATGAGCACGGCGTCGACCCCATCGTCCCCGGCGATCGGCACGTAGGCGTCGGCGCCCCCGCCGGCGTCCGAGCCGTGCAGGCGCATCGGCTTGCGGGACGCCAGGACGCGGCGGACGCGGGTCATCTCGCGACTGCGGAGGGGCACGGTGCGTGCACCCGGCGTCGAGGAGGGCGGCATGCGGACGACGCGCGCGCGCTGCCGCTCCACGTCCGGCACGACGAGCTGCAGCGCATCGACGCCGACCCGGGATCCGACCGTCGCCAGCAGACCTGCGACCACGCTCTCCTCGTCATGCGTCGCCGCGAGCGCGCGTCCGACGTCGTTGAGTGCGCCGAGGCTGAGCGCCTGGTTGCGGGTCAGCGCGTGGAGGTAAGCGCTCATCACCAGCGCACCCATGTGGGCGTGAAGACCATCGAGGAACGCGATCTCGTCGTCGTCGACGAGCCGCCACTCGTTCATCTGGTAGATGACGGCGCCGACGAGCTGCCGGCGGTGATGAATCGGCGCCCAGATGAACGTGCGCGGGCGCTCAGGAGAACCGGGGCCGCGGCCCTGCTCCACATGCGGCTCCTCGAAATGGCCGGCGGCAATCACCTCCGCGCGGTAGTGCTCGGCGAAGTAGGAATCCCGCACCCGGAACCGGCGCAGGTCCTGGAGAACGCCCTGATCGATGACGATGCGGTTGCACCAGCCGTCGCGCTCGAGGACGTGGAGCGCGACGACGTCGTAGCCGAACAGCGGCGAGAGCCGGGCATAGAGGACCTGGGCGAGATCGGCTTCAGTCGTGCACAGGCCGAGCGCTCGCAGCAACCCTCCGGGGTCGGGGAACGTCGTCGTCCCCGGGGTGAAAGCGCTCACTACACTGGTCACCCGCGATCGCCTCGGCAACGCACATTGCGGAGGCAGCCGCTGGGAATCTCGCCTACTTCGCCTGGGCAGCCGCTGGGGATCTCGCCTACTTCGGTGGGTGCCAGGACACTGGCGATGAGCACGAAGTCAACGTGGCGTCGGGCGAGGTTCCCGTTCGAGCGGGAATCAACGTCGGCACTGCCGGCCATTTGGTACGCCATTCTGCGCTTTTGCCCCCACCGATTCTACGCATTGCCCAGACGAGCGACGTCGAGGGTCCAGCATGACGAGGAAAGGACGTTTGCCGGACACGATAACGGGCTCGACCACGATCGCGCAAGCGCAATGCGCCCAGGCGCTCGCCGGAGAAAAGGCAGTTTGCGTCCGCGCATCGACCGACTGATCTGGCAACGGGGCATGCTTCGCGATCGGGCACAGACCGAAGGAGGCCACGGCGGCGACCCCGACCCGGGCCCCGGCGCCGGACGATGGCGGGGTTTTGTCCCTTGCATCAATGTCCGAGAAGAGTCACGCTTGGTGTAGCCGAGCAGTCGGCTGACCACCCTCCTCGCTGGGGA
>JBAPVZ010000203.1:0-2808 GCA_049283435.1 Candidatus Dormiibacterota bacterium | reverse complement strand
CTGATGTTCATCATGATCATCTGGCTACAGGGCATCTGGCTGCCCCTCCACGGCTACAGCTATGCATCGACGCCACTCTGGGCCGGGATCTACATGCTTCCGCTTACCGCCGGATTTCTCATCGCCGGGCCGATCTCGGGTTTGCTCTCCGACCATTACGGCGCTCGCCCGTTCGCCACCGCAGGCATGATCGGGGCTGCCGTCGTCTTCTATCTCTTCCAGCTCCTGCCCGCAGACTTCAACTATGTTTGGTTCGCGGTCCTGCTGCTTGCCTACGGAGTCTTCAGCGGACTCTTCGCCTCCCCGAATCAGGCCGGCATCATGAACAGCCTGCCACCGTCCCAGCGCGGGGCAGGTGCGGGTATGTCTGCCACCTTTCAGAACTCGGCGATGCTGCTTTCCATCGGTATTTTCTTCACCCTGATCATCGTCGGCCTGTCAGCGAGCCTGCCCAATACGCTCTACCACGGACTGGTCGCCCAAGGAGTTCCCCAGGCCGACGCCGTGCGTATCTCGCACCTCCCTCCGGTGAGCAGCCTGTTCGCCGCCTTCCTCGGCTTCAACCCCATGCAGAGCCTGCTGGGCCAGGCCGTGACCCATCTGTCCCCCGCCCATGCCGCGTATCTGACCGGACGCAGCTTCTTTCCCGAACTGATCTCGGGCCCCTTCATGAATGGCCTCAGGGAGGCCTTCGACTTTGCCATCGGCGCCTCCGCCATCGCCGCCGTTGCCTCCTGGCTCCGCGGCGCCAAGTACCACTACCAGGAGGGCGCCGAGCTGCACAAGTCGGCCATGCGATCGGCCGAGCCCGGCCAGCCGGGTGACACCGTCGCAGTCCGGACTCCCGCCGCCGGTGCCGCCGACGTCGATACCAGCCGGAACCGGAGCTTCCCCCGGGTGGAGTCTCCTGGCGTCGGCAGCCGTGCACCACGGGAGTAGCTTCGCTGCGACTGAACGAGGCCGACCGTCAGGTGGCGCACGATGCCGTGGGCAAGCGAGCCGTCCAAACCCGGCCGCGGCAGGTGTCGTGGTCGCCGGGGGCGGCTTCAACAGCTTGACCACCGCCGCAAAAATCGAGAACCGAAACCGACCTGAATTGCCCCTAACGTGGTGCTCAGATGCCAACCGAACCAGAAGGGAGCACCAATGCTTGAGCGAGACGGATATCTGCCCGGCGTCCCGTGCTGGGTCGACACCACCCAGCCTGATCCGGAGGCGGCGGTCGCCTTCTACGGCGGCCTCTTCGGATGGGATCTCGAGGACGCGATGCCGCCGGGCTCTCCCGGCAAGTACTACATCGCTCGCCTTCGCGGCGGCGACGTCGCCGCCATCGGGTCGCAGCCCGAGGGCGGCCCACCGCCGGCGGTCTGGAACACCTACATCTGGGTCGAGAACGCAGATGAAACCGCCGCCAAGGTGCGGGCTGCCGGCGGCCGCGTCCTGACCGAGCCCTTCGATGTGATGGACGCGGGCCGGATGGCGGTGTGCGCGGATCCCGAGGGGGCGGTGTTCTGCGTCTGGCAGGCGAAGGAGCACAAAGGCGCGCGGATCGTCAACGAACCCGGCTCGTTGAACTTCAACAGCCTGAACACTCACGACGCGGAACGGGCGAAGCCCTTCTACCGCTCGGTGTTCGGATGGGAGACGCTTGGACTCGGAGGCGGCGTCGAGATGTGGCGGCTGGCGGGCTATGGCGATTTCCTGGCGCGGAGCGACCCCGAGCTCCGCGCGCGAATGGCGGCCATCAGCGCTGCCCCGGAGGGTTTCGAGGACGTGGTGGCGACGCTCAATCCGATCGCGGACGACCAATCCGAGGTACCCGCGCACTGGAGCGTCACGTTCGCCGTTGACGATGCCGACGCGACCGCCAGGAGTGCGGCCGACCTGGGCGGCCGGGTGGTCGTCCCTCCATTCGATGCTCCCTGGGTCAGGATGACCGTGATCGCCGACCCGCAGGGCGCGACGTTCACTGCGAGCAAGTTTGTCCCGGAGAACGGGGGAAGCGGCAGCTGAGTCCGACGGTGGCGGCTACCTGCTCGTAGCCGCCACCGAATCAGTCGCCCTCCCCGCGTGACGCCGATCTCCCGCAGCAGGTCGTGCCCGTCAGACTGACCATGGCTCGGCGCTGGATCCGATCGGTGGGCCTGCGGGGGCTACCGTTCCGATCTCAAGGAGGCCGCGAAGAGCATGGCCTCGTAGGTCGGCGCGACCGGCCAGACTGGTAGGAGTCAGCTCATGAGCGAATGCTCCCGACCGCTGCGCGCCGGAGACGACCGCGGCAGGCTGCGGGCACCGTGACCTCTCCCGAACACGCGCGCCGGCTCGCGCTCGACCTTCCCGAGGCGCTGGAGCAGGACCACCACGGACGGCCCTCCTTTCGCGTCGGGGGCAGGATCTTCGCGACCCTGTGGGACCCGGATCACCTGAACGTCATGCTCGACGAGCCGGCCATCCTCGCCGCCGTCCAGGGCGAGCCGTCCGTCTACGCACCATTCCGGTGGGGCAAGCGGCTGCGCGCGGTTCAGGTGAATCTTGGGCTCAGCGACCCGAGCGACCTCGCCGAGCTGCTCACGGAGGCGTGGGAGCAAAAGGCGCCTCGCCGGCTTACCACCGGCCGGCGACGGCGGCGCCCAACTCCCCGCGCTGCCCCGACGATCGACGCCACACGCCGTGTCCAGTCTCTGTACGTGACGGTCGGCGATGGTGTCCGGCTCGCCGTCGACGTCTGGTTGCCGGTGGGGCGGACGGCCGCCGGCGGCAGGGTGAGCACGATCGTCCGGGCGACCCGGTACCACCGCGCCGACGCGC
>JBAPVZ010000202.1:0-4231 GCA_049283435.1 Candidatus Dormiibacterota bacterium | reverse complement strand
GAACTGGAATCCCTTCTGATACAGGTAGAAGACGAGCGTCTCGGTGTCGACGCCGGGGCCGCCCCCGGTCAGCACGTAGGGCTGCGTGAAGACCTGGAACGACGTGATCAGCGTCATCACGACGCCGAAGAAGATGACCGGTGACAGCATCGGCAGACGGATGCGCCAGAACCGGCTCCAGGCGCCCGCCCCGTCGATGCGCGCCGCCTCCAGGAGACTTTCGGGGATCGACTCCAACCCGGCGACGAACAGCAGCATGTTGTAGCCGAAGCCCTGCCAGACCGACATCACGATGACGGCCGGCATCGCCCAGACGGGCGACCCGAGCCAGTTCGGGCCGGCCACGTGGAAGACCGCCGTCAGGACCCAGTCGATGATCCCCTGGTTCGGCGTGAACAGCATCCGCCAGACGATCGCGCTCGCGACCATCGGCGTCACCACGGGCAGGAAGAAGACGACCCGCAGCAGCGAGCGCGCCCGCAGCTTCGTCGTCAGCCACACCGCCAGGCCGAGCGAGACGATCAGGTTCAGCGCGACATACCCGACCACGTAGACGACCGTGTTCAGGAGAATGCGAGCGAACACCGGATCCGTGTGGAGCAAGCTTGCGTAGTTCGCGAGCCCGTTGAACACGGGGGCGCCGATCAGCGGCCACTCGAACAGGCTGATGACGAGCGACGCCACGATCGGCAGCAGCGTGAAGAGCAGGAAGCCGATCAGGTTCGGCGAGAGGAAGAGCCAGGCCGAGCGGCCGTCGCCGCGGCCGCGACTGGGTCGTGCCCCACCCCTCAGGCGTCCGGGTGCGGTGCCGGGGATCGCCGCCATCGTTCGGCTAGGAACCGGCCTGCGACTGGACGGTCTGCAGCACGGAGGACGGCGACTCGGAACCGTTCAGGGCGGCGACCCCGTACTGCGTCGCGAGCTGGTCGACCTGCTGCCAGTTCTTCGTCGTCGTGTAGGGCTTCGCGTTCTGCAGCGCGGCCTGGAGCGGCGCCTGCGAGCCGCTGACGGCGTTCTGGTACCAGTACGTCTGCTGCGCGGTGCGGGCCGCGAACGCCCGGCCCTGGGTCGCCAGGTACTGCTCCGCCGTGGTCCCCGTCATCACGGACAGCGCCTTGATCGCATTGTTCTTGTCCGGGCAGGTGTTCGCGATCCCGAAGCCGGACCCCGCGACGAGCGTCTTCGACGCGCCGTTCACGGTCGGCAGGGGCGCGATGCCGAAGTGGAACTTGACCGACGCCTTGTCGTTGATCATGTCCCAGGGACCGTCGACGACCATCGCGGCGGCGCCCGACTGCCACTGCTCGACCGCGAAGTTCGAGTCGGCCGAGCCGGGTATCTGCGGTGCTTCGTGCTTCTCGTGGACGAGGCTCGTGTACCAGGAGTAGGTCTGCTGAACGCTCGATCCGGTCAGGTCGACCTTCCCGTTCTTGATGAAGCTCCCGCCCTGATCGACGACGAACGGGGTCCAGCTGTCCGCGCCCGAGTATGCCGCAAGCCCGTACTTCCCCTTCGTGGAGAGCTTCGTCAGGTCGTTCGTGAAGTCGGACCAGGTCCACCCCGCCGCCGGCAGCGGCAGGCCCGCCGCCTGGAACGCGTCGGTGTTGTAGTAGATGACATAGGGCCCGAAGTCGTAGGGCAGCGCTCGCAGGGAGCCGCCGCTCGTCAGGCCCTGCAGAATCGTCGAGTTGAAGTCGGACAGTTTGACGCCGTTCTGCTTGGCGAGAGAATCGAGCGGTACGAAGTTCGATGCGTAGCCGTTGGTGCGAATCGACTGCAGGGAGATCAGGCAGGGCAGCGTGTTGCTGCCGGCCTCGGACGTGAGCTTCGTCCAGTAGCTCGTGAAGCTCGTCGTCGTGAACTTGACGTGAATGTTCGGGTACTTCTGCGTCACCAGGGACGCGACGTGGTTCCATGCGTTGACCTCTGCCTGGGAGCCGGACCACATGAACCAGGTCAGGTTGCCGTTCGAGCTCGTGCCACCGCTGCTGCCTCCACAGGCGGTGAGCAGGAGGCCCGCCGCGAGCACGCCGGCGATCGCCCTCCACCACTTGCGTCCCAATGTCGCCTCCTCGGGGGGTCGCCCGCCCCCGCCCTCAACCGTGCTGTCTCAGCGGCCGGCCTCGAGCGCCGCCGCCCCATCGCCGTGGCCAGCGGCGCCTCGCCAGTAGGGCCCCTGGGGAAACTCGTACTCGTCGACCGACGCCGGTCGCATCCGCAGGCTCGCCCCCGGTTCCACCGGGACCCGGTAGCGACCCGAGACGATGCGGACGGGGTCGAGGAAGTGCTCGTGCAGGCTGTCGACGTGCTCGCACACGCGGCCCTCGAGCGAGGCCCCGACCGCCACGTAGTCGAACAGCGCGAGGTGCTGCTCCAGCTCGCAGAGACCGACGCCCCCGGCGTGCGGGCAGATCGGCACCCCGAACTTCGCGGCCAGCAGCAGCACGGCGAGCGCCTCGCTGACCCCGGCCAGGCGGCAGGCGTCGACCTGGCAGACGTCGATCGCGTTCGCCTGGAACAGCTGCTTGAACACGATTCGGTTCTGCGCCTGCTCGCCGGTCGCGACCCGGATCGGGGCGATCGCGGCCCGGATCCGCTGGTGGCCGAGGATGTCGTCGGGACTGGTCGGCTCCTCGATCCAGTACGGCTCGAGCTCCCGCAACCGTCCCATCGCGGCGATCGCCTCGTCGACGCCCCAGGCCTGGTTGGCATCGATCAGGAGGTCGCGACCGGGTCCCATCGCCTCCCGCATGATGCGGCCCCGGCGGAGGTCGGACGTCAGGTCGGCGCCGACCTTCAGCTTGAGGCGGGTGAAGCCCTCGGCGAGCGCCTCCCGCGTCAGCCGGGCGACCTGCTCATCCGAGTAGCCGATCCAGCCGGCCGAGGTCGTGTAGGCGGGAAAGCCGTCCCGCTCCATCTCGCGGATGCGCTGGGCCCGGGTCGGCGCCTGCGCGCGCAGGATCGCCAGCGCCTCCGCCGGCGTCAGCGCGTCCTCCAGGTAGCGGAAGTCGATGCAGCGGACCAGCTCCTCCGCCGTCATCTCGGCGAGGAATCGCCAGAGCGGCCGCTCGTGGAGACGCGCGAGCAGGTCCCAGACGGCGTTGACGATCGCCGCCGCCGCGAGCTGGACGACGCCCTTCTCGGGGCCGAGCCAGCGAAGCTGCGTGTCGCCGGTCAGCGACCGCGAGAACCCGGCCAGGTCGTCCTCGATCTCCCCGACCGTGCGCCCGACGACGTGCCCGGACAGCGCCTGCACGGCGAGCGCGACGACGTCGTTGCCGCGGCCGATCGTGAACGTGAGCCCGTAGCCGGCCGGCCAATCGCCCTCGACGTCGAGCGTCACGTAGGCGGCCGAGTAGTCCGGATCGACGTTCACCGCATCCGATCCGGCCCCACTGACCGAGGTGGGAAAGCGGACGTCCCGCACCGAGCAGGCGACGATTCGCGCCGCGCGCCAAGCCCCGGGGTCCCCGCGGGACGGAGCTTGCGGAGTTTCGTGGGGTCGTCCCCCGGTCGGATCCGCCATGGTCGGGACATGATCAACCACCCCTCCGATGTTTGTCAAGCCCATCCCTCGTCACAGGCGCGTGCGGGGCGGCAGACCTCACATTCATCCCATGTGTGGCGCGAGGGAGGTATGCTGCCGGCACATGAACGACCGCTCGGCCTCGCGATCGCCAGGCTCCGGGGCGAACCCTGAGACGACCGCCCGCTCGAAGGCGCGCCGCTCGCCCTCGAACGGCCAGACGACGATCGCGGTGGAAGCGATCGACCGGATCCGCGACCTGATCATCACGCGGCACTGGGGGCCCGGCGAGCGGCTGCCGAACGAGACCGACCTCGCCGCCCAGCTCGGGCTCTCGCGGAACTCGCTACGCGAGGCGGTACGGGCGCTCGCCCTGATCCGGGTCCTCGACGTGCGCCAGGGCGACGGCACGTACGTCAGCAGCCTGGAGCCGGCGCTGCTCCTGGAGAGCATGCGGATGGCGACGAATCTGCTGCCGGATCGGACGCTGGTCGAGCTGTTCGAGGTGCGTCGCTTCCTGGAGCCGCCGGCGACCGGCCTCGCGGCGGCCCGGTGCACCGCGGACGACCTGGGCCGCCTGCGCGAGGACCTGCAGCAGATGTACGCGGCCCCGACCATCGAGGATCTGGTCGAGGTGGACACCCGGTTCCACCGCCGCGTCGCGCTCGCGAGCGGCAACCAGACGCTCGCGTCGCTGCTCGACAG
>JBAPVZ010000201.1:0-4864 GCA_049283435.1 Candidatus Dormiibacterota bacterium | reverse complement strand
CTGTAGAGATGCCCACGGAACAGAGCCGACTCGTACGCGAAGGGCAGGAGCTTCTGCCTCCAACCGTACTTGCGCGCCACGCCATCGAGGTTGAGCGCGTGGTTGGTCGAAGCGTAGGGCGGCATCCACGAGGGCCCGTTCTGATCGTAGAGGTCGGGACCCTTACCGGACTCCAGTTGCAGCTTGAGTCCGCGGTCGAGCCCGTCCGCGCCATTGAACGCGTCGAGCGTGATCGACTGCACATTGTGATGCGACGACAGGAACGGTTTGAAGATGTGCTCCTTGACGGCGTTCTGGCTCGGGGTGTCCGTGAACTCGACGCCAAGGCTCAGGGCGGCCCGCGACGACGACGAACCCCCGCAGGCGGCGAGCGCGGAGGTCAGCGCCCCTCCCAGACCTACCGCTGCGGTGCTCGCGCCCATCGCGCGCAGCACCTGGCGACGCGTGTACGTGCGACTGTTGATCGACATTGCTCATGCCTCCTCCGCGTGCGACAGCGGGCTCCCCTCGTCGATCGCCACCGCCTCGGGTGACGACGCTTTCGTCAGGCCGCGAACCGAGATGCCTTCCGCTGCCAACGTGCCTTCCTCGCAGACCAGGGCAACCGCCCCTCCCTCGAGAGGGTCGGCGTCATCGCGCCCGTGCAGGACCCTCTGCTCATCCACGAACGCATCGATCTCGGTGCCCTGGACTCGGAGCCGGAGTCGGTACTGCCGGAACGGCTCATGCGGCAGACGGGCTCGACACAGCGTCCGTGCCCCGCCTCGTTGCTTGACCAGCCGAACCCCGCCTCCTGGCTCGAGCAGCAGGGCGTAAAAGCGGCGCCGCCCCTGGACGCGGACGGCGATTCCGGCCGCCGCCGCGAGGTGAACTGTCACCGCGGCTTCGAACTCGTAGTCACGCCAGTCCCGCGTCCCCTGGGAGAGCAAGCCGAGGCCGCGGTCTTGCGAGACAGAGAGCTGCCCTCGGTGCGACCTGACATGGTCCAGCGCGTCGACCCAGCCGAGCGCATGCGGGGATCCCTGGAGGAGATCGCTGTCGAGGCGGAACTCCGGTGCCCCATCCCAGGTCAGGAAGTCGAGATAGGCGGCACCCGCCGTGGGAGAGTCGGACCTCAGCTGCCAACCCACCCAGTGGATGGGGTGCCCAACCTGCGGTGGGAGCCGCCAGGCGAGCTCGCGACGATCGCCGGGCTCCAGCGTGACGGCCGGCCCCTCGACCGGCGTCACGTCGGCGCCCTCCCGCCTCCCGACGACGAGGCCACAGGAGACCGACGAGTGGTTGCTCGAATCGGCCTCGATCGCGGCGCGGATCACCTGTCCCGGGTAGAGCGTCGGAGAGGCGAGGAGCTCGTATCGGCTCGCGAACTCCAGCTCGTTCGGGAACGTGGGCGTCGTGAGCCGAAGCGCGGAGCCGGCGACGAGATGCCGGTAGCGGACGGCGAGGCTGCGCTGACCGAGCCGGCTGTGGCCGTCGGCGTTCTCCAGCACGGCGGTCGCCCCCGAGCGGCAGCCGGTGTCCACCCGCCATCCCTGGATGCTCCCGGGGAAGGAGAAGTGGAACCTCGCGCCGCCCTTGGGCGGCGTCCACTCGCGACCCGCCAGCTGATGGCCGAAGTGGACGAGCAGGCAGGTCTGGGTGACGGCGTCGGTCACTGATGCACCGCCCTCTGCTGAGGACAGAAACAGGCGATCCTCCACCGGGCCTCTCCAGTCGGGGCCGGCGTCGATGCCGTCCAGGCCGTTCTTGATACCGAGCAGGCATCCGACGTTGCCGGAGTTGCAATCCGTGTCCCAACCCGCGGTGTTCACGATCGAGAGCGAGGTCTGGAAGTCGTCGTCGCCCCAGAGCAGACCGAGCATGACCAGGGCGTGGTTGGGCACGACGTGGCAGTTGCCGGGGTAGCGGTCGTAGCCGTAGTGCTCTTCGATCAGCTCCCGCGCCCGCCGCCAGTCGGGATGCCGCTGTCGCCATTCGCGAAGCTGTCGATCGAGGCGTGCGATGCCACTGTCCCGCGGAATGCGGGACAGGCCATCCTCGAGGAGCACCGACAGGTCGCGCTCGGTGAACGCCAGCGCTTCCATCGCCGCGATCAGCCGCGCCGCGTGGACCGCCTCGCCGTCATGGCTGACTCGAGCGGCGCTTCCCGCCAGATGGGCGGCGAGCTCGGGATCCCCGGGCGCCACCATCGCCCAGCTGTCGATGAAGATCTGAGCCCCAATCTGCTCGGCGACGCCGGCACCGTTGCGCGCGGCGGACCCGCTCTCCGGCGCCTCGATGCCGCTCTCGAGCCGGAGGTACGCCGTGTGTTCGGTCGAGGTGCCCATGCCGCCCCACCAGAAGGTGCTCCGCCGCTCGACGACGTAGTTGCGCCAAGCCTCGGCGACGTCACTGGGCGACGCGTCCCGGCGACAGCCCCCGTCGAGGAGCGCGCGGACGAAGAGGAAGGTGCCCGAGATGTCGTCGTCGGTGACAACAAGCGGCTGCCCGCGCTGCTCGTTGACGTAATAGCGAATCTCGCCGAAGCGACGACTGATCCGCTCGTGGGACCAGCCCTCGAAAGGACGGCCGAGATAGACGCCGATGATCTTGCCCAGGACTCCGGCGTAGACGCGCGACGCGTAGTCGTCCGGTATCCCCACCGCTCTCCTCCCTTCTAGGCCGACTGTCTGACGACCAGGTCGAACGGGATCTCCTCGCATTTCCCGCGCGGGCTCGTGTCGCCGTCGAGCCGCGCTAGTAACAGCTCCGCCGCTCGCCGCCCGATCTCCAGCGGGTGCTGGGCGATCGTGGTCAGGCCCGGGTCGACGAGCGCGGCCATGGCGATGTCATCAAACCCGACCACCGCCATGTCGCCGGGGACGTCGAGACCAGCCTCGCGCAGGGCGCGCAGGGCGCCGATCGCCATCAGGTCGTTGTTGACGAACGTCGCCGTGGGCAGCGGGCGAGCCCGGAGGAGGTCGACCATGGCCTCGTACCCACCGCCGGCGCGGAAGTCACCGTAGCGGACCAGGGCGCGGTCGGCATCGAGGCCGTGATCGCGCAGTCCGCGGCGGTAGCCGAGGAAACGGTCCCGCCGCGGCCCGCTCCGCCCGGTGATCATGGCGATCCGACGATGACCGCGCTCGACGAGGTAGCCGACGATGGTCCTCGCTGCCTCCAGGTTGTTCACGTACACGCAGTCCAGCGGGAAGTCGTCCACGCACCGGGGGCTGGGCTCGAAGCGCACGACCGCGATGCCGCGATCGATCAACGGCTTCAGTCGCTGAGCGGAGACGTGGAAGAAGACCCCGATCACCCCGTCGACCTGTCCCTGCTGCACCGCATCGAGCGCCCGCAGCTCCTTCTCTTCCATGTTCCGCGTGCTGTACGTGACGAGGTCGTAGCCGGACGCGTCGGCGCGTTCCTCGATGCCTCGCACGAACTCCGGATAGAACGGGTTGGTGATGTCGGGGATGACGTAGGCGATCGTGGAGCTCTTCTGCGTGCGCAGGCTGCGGGCGGCTCGGTTGGTGACGTAGCCGAGTCGCTCGGCCGCCGCCAGCACGCGCTGCTTGGTACCCGCGGGGACGGACACCATGGTCGCGTTGTTCAGGACCTGGGAGACGAGCGCCTGCGATACGCCCGCCAGGCGAGCGACGTCAGCCTGCGTCGGGCGCCGCGTGGATCGAAGCACCTCGCGGATAATACGAATAACTACTACGAATTACAAGCATTTTCTTGCATCTCTCCTTATCTACCCGCGGATAGTGCAGAAGACGCCGAAATCGAGCGGTCGGGGCGGGTAGCGAGTGTCGGTATCCGGACTCGTCCGTAAAATGGCGGCCATGGCAAGGCGCGCCCCGGACATGCCGAACGATCCCGCCATCGTCGTCACGAATCCGGCCGACGAGGTGACGGTAGAACGCTTCCAGACATGGCTTGATCGCGTCCAGCGGCGTCCCCCCGTGGACCCGGGTGTGAGCGCCGCCGAGACGCTCGCCGAGCTTCGCGCGTCCGGCGAGGTTTGACGCCCGTCGTTTTTGACGCCTCCGCCCTAGCCACTCGCGTTCTGCATCTGGGATTGAGCGTGATCCTGGACCTCGGCGTCTGGAGTAAGGATGAGCGGTCAGCACTTCGTTGGCTCGCCGCGGAGGTGGGAGCTGACAGCGGGCTGGTGTACCTGCCGATCAGCGAGGCAGAACAGCGGCGCCGCATTGAAGCCCGCTTCGCCGCGGAACCCGGTGCGACCTTCGCGGTGAGCTCCGAGGAGCTCGATGAGTTCAGGCGACTGTTCCAGGTGCCGGACCAAGACGAGCTGGACTCTCTACAGGTCGATAGGCCTCCCGCCGGGTATCACACGTGGGCTTCGTGGGCATCTGAGCGCTGGCCTTCGTCTGTTCTCTGATCACGCAAGTGCACAGCACCCGCCTACGCGCGAGCGGGAGACCGGCGGCCTCGCACTCCGCGCCGACCAAGTGGCCGTCTCCTCACCCCGGGGGGAGACCTGCACGATGTCAGCCCGATCCGCAACCGACCATCACCTACCTGGTCGCGCGGTCGCCAGCGCTGGTCGATGCCGTGACCGCCGAGCAGCACGAGGCGGCGCCGCTCTCGTCGCACCCCCTGACCTCGACCACGTCTCTGGCTGCCGCCCGACCGGTGCTCCTGAGCGCGCATGATCGGCCAGCGCCAGGTCGACCCGGCCTCGGCCTCGCAGCCGGTCGCTGCACCCATTCGTTTGAGCAGGCGGTACGGTGTGAGTCCGGTTGGTGGGCGGTGCGGGGCTCGAACCTGCGACCTCCTGGGTGTAAACCAGGCGCTCTAGCCGACTGAGCTAACCGCCCGCCAGTCGGCGGTGCAGTCTACTGGCCCGGTGCATGCG
>JBAPVZ010000200.1:0-1890 GCA_049283435.1 Candidatus Dormiibacterota bacterium | reverse complement strand
ACCGCATCCCGATCCGAACGCCGGCCGCCCGCCTCGTCGACGTGCTTGGAGGCGACGAGCAGGGCGAGGCCACCGCACTTGATGTGGCCGGTGCGGATCAGCCGCCACCTCCTGCATCGGGACGTATGAACGGGATCGCGGCGTTGATCCCGTCCAGCGCCGAGCTCTGCCGCGAGGCGTCGGCGGCGTCGAAGGGTCCCTGCCACCGCAGTCCCAGCTGGTCCTGCGAGCTGCGGTCGTGCATCCAGATGGAGGTGGCGTTGCGCTCGATGAAGTCCCGGTAGGCCGGCGTGAGCGAGGCCTGATAGAGGCGGTAGAGATTGCGCTCGAAGATGCCCTTGAACTGCACGGCTGAACCGTTGCCGCAGTTGGCCGTCGCGCATGGCTCGGTGAGGATGCCGTTGGCGTCAGTCAGGGTATGCGTGGCAGCGCCGGCGATCGCCTCCGCCTCCTGCAGGTAGGAAGGGTCGTGCGTGATCTGGAAGAGCGCGCTGAGCCCGCCCAGGATCACACCCTGGTTATAGGTCCAGGTGGTGCCTCCGTTGTTCTGGCAGGTGCTCAGCGTGAGCCCGTCGTTGACCAGGTGCGCCGCATTGATCATGCCCGACTGCCGGAACCAGGTCCACTCCCGCATCGCCCACCCGAGGTAGCTCGGGTTTCCAGTTCGCTGATAGAGCTCGGCCGACAGCTGGAGGAAGAGCTCGTTGGGGATCGCGTTCTTGTAGTTGTCGAACACGTTCCACCACACGCCGCCACCGCAGGTCGAGTCCCACCCCTGCGTGATGTAGGAGAACATCGTTTCCGACATCTGCAGGTAGCGCTGGTCGTGAGTCAGATCGTAGGCGTTGACCCAGGTCAGTGCCCACCAACCGTCGTCGTCGAAGTAGTTGTCGAGGAAGTGCCCATACGTGCACCAGACGGTGTAGCGACCGCAGGGCGGGCGCGCAGCCGCCTGGGTGAATGTGTTGGCGACCTCGTCCAGATAGCTCCGATCTCCCGTCAGGCGCGAGAAGTCGACGACCGCGTTGACGGCGTTCGCCGCCTCCCACCATCCGGTCGTGGCGTAGAGCCCCGTCGAGGGGTCGTACCACGCCTGCAGCACGCGAACGGCCGCGATCGCCTCAGCTCGATAGTTCGGCGCCGGCCCCGCGTCCGCCCTGGCCGGCACCTGCGCCACCAAGAGGAGGAGGGCCGCCGCCATGGCGGTGACGCTGAAACCCGCGATCCGCACCCTGCGCATGATCCCCTCCTTCCGACCCCCACGCCCTCGCCGCGAACCCGCACCGAGTGTCCGGTTTGCGCTCCCCTACGTCCAGCGAGGCTGCCGTGTGTTTATAGGGCGGCTTCACCCAGCGTGTCAAGCCGTCGATCGGCGACCTTGCAGGCCCGACGCGCCGCCCCGAACAGGTGGCAGGTGCGGTGACCGCTGCCCGAAGCGCTGCCCGGCTCGGTCAGCGCTCGGTCAGCGCTCGGTCAGCGACCGGCCAGCCGCGCGACGACGGGCGCGAACGCCTCCATCAGCTCGTCGCCGACCATCAGATAAGAGATCCCCAGCTGCCGCCGCCTGCGGAGCAGCGTGTCGCACATCTCGTCGGTGCCTCCCGTCACCGCCGCCACCGAGTTCGCCGCGGCGAGGCCGGCGGCGTCGAGGCCCATCTGCGCCGAGAGGTAACGCGGCACCCGGTCGCCGACCGCCATCAGGTTGAGGTTCACCTCCAACTGATCGAACCGGGGCCCGGCCGCGTCGCGCAGCCAGCCGATCTTCTCGGATACCGCCTCCTCCGACGCCGTGGGGGGCAACCCGAGCGCCACGATGTCGGCCTCGCGGGCGGCCAGCCCGAGCATGCGCCGTCCGCTTCCGGCGACCAGGATCGGGGGTCGGGGGCGCTG
>JBAPVZ010000199.1:0-1812 GCA_049283435.1 Candidatus Dormiibacterota bacterium | reverse complement strand
CCCCGGTTGGTCGCCGCATCGTCGCTCGCATCGATCGCGAGGTGTGCTCCGGCCAGGTCCCCTTCGCGGTAGTCACGAGGCTCCCAGCGAAGGTCGCCGGCCCGCGCCGCCTTCTCGATCGCCGGCACGGCCGCGGACGCGATCACGATCACGGTGGCGCCCGCCTCCAGCAGCGGCGGCAGCTTGCGGGCCGCCTCCTCGTTGCCGCCCAGGACGACGCAGCGCCGATCCTGGAGGTCGAGGGCGACCGGGTAGTAGGACCCGTTCGTCACGCGGACATGGGTTCGACGGGCGTCGCCAGGAAGCGGCCCTGGAGTGCCTCCACGCCCTGCCGCGCGCACCAGTCACCGAACGTCTCGCCGTGCTCGCGCTCCTCGGCGAAGGCGCCCAGCACCGGCCGCAGGTGGTCGGTCAGCTCGGGCAGCGGGACGTTGTGCGCGTAGAGCTCGTTCAGGCGCGTGCCGGTGAAGTCGCCCGCGAGATAGAGGTCGTACTTGCCGAGCGTCGTCCCGACCATCCCGACATCGCCGATGTAGGGCCGGGCGCAGCCGTTCGGGCAGCCCGTCATCCGGATGCTGATGCGCTCCTTCGTGAGCCTGAGCGTCCGCAACACGTCGTCGATCTCGCGTACCACCGACGGCAGCACTCGCTCCGCCTGCGCGACCGCGAGGCCGCAGGTCGGGATCGCGGGACACGCCATCGAGTGCCGGATCGCGCTCGGCACGCGCTCGCTGCGGGGAACGCGGTGGCGCCGCAGGACTTCGGGCAGCGCCCGCCGGCCGTGCTCGTCGAGCCCGGTCACGAGCAGGTTCTGCTGCGGGGTGAGGACGAACTGTGGGGACAGCTCGTGCGCGATCTCCCGCAGCGCGGAGCGCAGGCGCAGCCGGCCCTCGTCCTTGATGCGGCCGTTCTCGACGAAGATGCCATAGGACCAGGTGCCGTGCCCGTCCGCGTGCCAGCCGAGGTGGTCGTCGACCGGATCCCAGCGCAGCGGCCGCGCCGGTTGGAGCTGGAACGAGATTCGCTCGCGCACGCGATCGCGGAACCAGTCGATGCCGCGGTCGGCGATCAGGTACTTCATGCGGGCGTGGCGTCGATTCTCGCGATCCCCGAAGTCACGCTGGACGGCGACGATCGCCTGGCTCAGCTCCACGACCTGGTCCGGCCGGCAGAACCCGAGCGGCTGACTCACGGCCGGATAGGTCTCCGGCTTGTGGTGCGTCCGGCCGAGCCCGCCGCCGACCAGCACCGTGAAGCCGTCCAGGCCGCCGTCGCCGCCACGCATCGCAACCAGGCCGAGGTCGTGGCTGTAGATGTCGACGCAGTTGTCGCCCTCGGGTGCGATCCCGACCTTGAACTTGCGCGGGAGGTAGCCGTCGCCGTAGAGCGGCTCCGCCTCCGGGGTGTCGAGCTTCTCGCCGTCGAGCCAGATCTCGTGATAGGCACGCGTGCGCGGCGCGAGTCCGGCGACGACGCCCTGCAGGGCGCCCTGGATGCCGGCGCGCAGCGGGTCGTCGGGCGGCAGCGGGCAGGTCATCGTGTTGCGAACCTGATCGCCGCAGCCGCCGAGCGTCGTCATCAGCGCACCGTTGATCGCCTGGATGCTCGGCTTCAGGTCGCCTTTCAGGACGCCGTGCAGCTGGAACGCCTCGCGGGTCGTGATGCGCAGGGTGCCGTTGCCCCATTGCTCGGCGATGGCGTCGTGAGCGAGGTACGCCTCGCTGGTCACGCGACCGCCGGGCGTCTTCGTCCTCACCATCATCTGCCAGTGCTTGCTCTCGCCGTTCCGGCGCGCCTCGGCCCGCTTCTCCC
>JBAPVZ010000198.1:0-5247 GCA_049283435.1 Candidatus Dormiibacterota bacterium | reverse complement strand
GGCGCAGCGAGCCGCCGCCGCGCGGGGTCGAGCGTTTCGTGATCTTCGGTGCCGACGACGCCCTGCAGACCGTGGCCGACCGCGCCGCGCTCGTCGCGCGGTGGTGCAACGCTGCCCGCGAGCTCGTCGACGCACCACCCAACATCGTCTCGCCGGCGGGGCTGGTGGAGCGGGCGGCGGCGGTGCCGCGGGTGCGTACCGAAACCATCGATCCGGCCGAGGCCGGGCTCGGCGCGCTGGCCGCCGTCGGGGCGAGCAGTCCGGTCGCGCCGCGGCTCATCGTCCTGCGGCACGAGCCGCCAGGTGGGGCGGCGGGGGGCAGATCCGATGTGCCGCGGCTGGCGCTCGTGGGCAAGGCCGTCACCTTCGATACCGGCGGCTACTTCCTCAAGCCCCAGTCCGACATCGTGCGCCAGAAGGCCGATATGGCGGGCGGCGCGGCCGTGGTCGCGGCCCTGGGCGCGATCGCCGAGCTCGGACTCCCGCTGTCGGTCACCGGGGTCGTTCCCGCCTGCGAGAACATGCTGAGCGCCACCGCGATGCGACCCACCGACGTCATCACCACCGCCGCCGGCCTCACCGTCGAGGTGACCAACCCCGATGCCGAGGGCCGTCTGATCCTGGCCGACGCGCTGTGGTATGCGCGCCAGGACGGCGCGACGCACCTGGTCGACCTGGCGACGCTGACCGGCGCGCTGCGCGCGGGCATGGGCGATCTCTACGCCGGCGTGTTCGCGCACGACGACGCGTGGCGTGACGCCGTGGTGCAGGCGGGCAACGCGAGCGGCGATCTCGCCTGGCCGTGGCCGCTGCACCCGCGCTACCGCCCGCTGCTGCACTCGACCGTGGCCGACCTGCGCAACACCGCTGGACGGAGCTTCGGCTTCCCGATCGTCGCGGCGACATTCCTGGCGCAGTTCGCGGGCGAGGGACCCTGGGCGCATGTCGACATGCTCGGCCCGGCGCTGCTCGACGAGGATCGGGGCGACGCCTTCGGCCGCGGCGCCACCGGCTATGGCGTCCGCATGCTCGTCGAGCTCGCGACGCGCCTGAGCGCGGCGGAGACCGTGTGAGCGAGCACGACAACGCTCCGGGCCGCATCGTCGATGCCTCCAAGCTCGATCTCGTCGCGGCCGAGCGAGCCGCGCACGAGTTGCTCCGGGCGATCGGTGCCGACCTCGAGGCGCCCGGCCTGCTCGGGACGCCGCGCCGGATCGCCGCCTCGCTCGCCGAGATGCTCACGCCGGCCGAGTTCGGTGCGACCACGTTCCCCAACGAGGGCTACGACGAGCTCGTCGTGGTGCGCGACATCGGGTTCCAGTCGCTGTGCATGCACCACCTCCTCCCGTTCCACGGTCAGGCCCACGTCGCCTATCTGCCCGGCGAGCGGATCGTCGGGATCTCCAAGCTCGCGCGGGTGGTCGAGATGTTCGCCCGGGATCTGCAGCTGCAGGAGCGACTGACGATGCAGATCGCCGATTGGCTGGATCAGGAGCTCAGGCCGCGGGGCGTGGGCGTCGTGCTCAGCGCCGAGCACACCTGCATGACGATCCGCGGCGTGCGCAAGCCGGGGGCGCGAACGGTGACCTCGGCACTGCGCGGATCGGTGCGAGACGACCCGCGCACTCGCCAGGAGCTGCTCAGCCTTGTCGGCTGACGGCGTTGACCAGGCGCCGCTGATCGAGACCGTGGTGACGACGACGGGGAGCGACGGTGCGGTCAACTGCGCCGCGATGGGGGTGCGTTGGGGCGAGGAGGAGCTCGTCTTCTGGCCGTTTGACGCCACGCGCACGCTGAAGAACCTGCGCTTCCGAGGTGAGGCGGTGGTGCACCTGACCGACGATGTGCTCCTCTTCGTCCAGGCGGCCCTGGGCCGCCCTCGCCCGGCGATGCGCGCCGCCAGCGTGATCGCCGGCTCGGTGATCGAGGAGGCGAGCGGCTGGCGGGAGGTGGTCGTCGCCGAGATCACCCCCAGCGAGGATGGGATGCCTCGCTCGCGCGTGCGCGCCCGGGTGGTGGCCGCCGGCACGGGTGCCCAGCCGCCGCTGGGCCTGTGCCGCGCCCGGCACGCCGCCGTCGAAGCGTCGATCCTCGCCTCACGGCTGCGATGGCTGGGGGGCGAGCGCGTGTGCGCCGAGGTCGCGCGTCTGCAGGAGCTGGTGGACAAGACGGCCGGACCCCGCGAGCGCGCGGCGATGGACTACGTGCGACGCTACGTCGCGCAGCGCACATGACCGAGATCGTGGTCACCGCGCCCGCGCGGCTGCACTTCGGGATGCTCGATCCGATGGGCTTGGGGGCGCGCCGCTTCGGCGGCTTCGGCGTCGGAGTCGAGTACCCGCGGGTGGTCGTGGGGGTCGATCGCGCGCCTTCGGGGTCCTCGCTCGTGTCCGGACCGCAGGCCGACCGGGCGACGACCTTCGCCCGCCGGGCGCGGTCGGAGTTCGGCCTGCGCGAGGAGGTCGAGGTCAACGTGTACGAGGCGATCCCGCCGCACACCGGGCTCGGGTCGGGCACCAAGCTGGGCCTGGCGATCGCGCGCGCAACGGCCGCGCTGGCCGGTGTCGACCCGGAGCCCGAGCGGCTCGCGGAGGCCAGCGGTCGGGGGGCGCGCTCCAGCGTCGGCTGCTGGACGTTCGCGGCCCCCGGGCTGGTGGTCGAGGCCGGCGTCCCCGACCAGGGGTCGATCAGCCCGGTGGTGGCCCGCCATCCGATGCCCGAGCGGTGGCGCTGCGTGCTGGCGATGCCCCTCGGGGTCAAGGGGCTCTCCGGGAACGCGGAGGAGCGCTTCTTCGCCGCGCTGCACGAGCCGGCCGGCGCCGAGCCCAGTGTGTCCCGCCTGCTGCTGACAGCGCTGCTTCCCGGGCTGCTGACGGGCGACATCGACGAGTTCGGCGCCGCGCTCGCCCAGATCCAGCACGAGATCGGGTCGATGTTCGCCGCCGAGCAGGGCGGTGTCTTTCACCCGCGCGCGGCTCCGCTGGTCGACGCGCTGCTGGCGCTCGGCGTCCGAGCGGTGGGCCAGAGCTCCTGGGGGCCCACCGTCTACGGGATCGTCGACGGCCCCGAGCTCGCGGCTGAGGTCGCCGACCGGCTGCGTGTCGCGGCGGGCGCCGGCACGGAGGTCAGCGTGGTCGACTTCGATCGCCGGGGCGCGCGGGCGGTGCGCGGCGCCCCGTCTCGAGCGCCGGCATGAGGCTGCTGGTCAGCGTCGTCTCCGCGCAGGAGGCGCGCCGCGCCCTGGCCGGGGGAGCGGACATCATCGACGTCAAAGATCCGAGCGAAGGGGCGCTCGGTGCCCCCTCGCCCCGCGTCCTGGCGGAGGTGGTGCGGGTGGTGGACGGCGCCGCTCCGGTGAGCGTCGCCCTGGGTGATCTGCCCAACCTCCCGCACACCGCGGCGCTGGCTGCGCGAGGCGCCGCGCTGAGCGGCGCCGATTACGTCAAGGTCGGGCTGCGGGGGGTCCGCGGGCTCGACGATGCCGCGGCGCTGATGGACGCCGTCGCGGACGCGGTCGGGGTGGACGGGGACCAAGTCTCGGTGATCGCCGCCGCCTATGCGGACGCCGACGCGCTGCACCCCCCGGCCTTCGCGCCCGCAGGTCTGCCCGCGCTGGTCGACCGCACCGGCATCGCCGGTGCCCTCGTCGACACCTTCCGCAAGGACGGCCGCGGCCTGTACGGCTGGCTGTCGGAGTCCGAGCTCACCGACCTGATCGTCCGCACGCGCGCCGCGGGCGCCAGCTTCGCTGTCGCCGGGCAGCTGACCCAGGGCGATCTGTGCCGGGTGGCGGCTGACATCGTCGGGGTCCGCTCGGCGGTCTGTCACGGTGGCGACCGCGCGGCCGAGCTCGACGCTGAGCTGGTGTCGGCCGCGGTCGCGGAGATCAACCCGGGCTGATCCGCGTCCCCGCAGGGCGGCCGGGGTGGGCGGGGTCCGGTCGTCGCACCACGACGGGGACTCCGGTGCGGCGGACCGCCTCGGGCAGGTAGGGGTCGACGACCCGCGCCCCGCCCGCCGCCTGAAGCGCCTCCAGCTCGGCAGCGGTCAACGCGGGAATTGGCTCCCACCCACTCTGATCGTCCGACGGCCACCGGGCCAGCACCCCGGCGACCGGTTTGAGCAGGACCACCTCCTCCGCCTCGATGGCGGCGGCCGCCAGCACTGCCAGCGAGTCGCTGGTCACCGCCCAGGACTCCGGCACCTCGGGCCGGCCGGCGAACGCCGCCGACGCCTGCAGCAGCGCCAGTGCGCGGGGCGCGATCAGCCCGGCGAGCGGTTCCGCGTCCGGCAAGAACTGCGCCAGCAGCACGCCGAGCTGATCCATCGCCCGCAGGGCCAGCGCGTGCGCGACCCCGTCGGCGAGCCCCACCAGCGCATCGACCGCGCGCACGGCATCGGCGAAGGGCCCGCCCCCGGGCACGATCAGCACCGGCCGGCACTCGGCCATCGCCACCGCCTCCGCGCATCCCCGCCGCAGTCCCTCCAGGCCCTCGGCCCGCAACAGCCCGCCGCCGACCTTGACCACGAGTGGTTGTGGGTCACTCACGGGCCAGCACCGAGAGCGCCACCGCGGCGGCGACCTCGCCCCCCCGCCCGCCGAGCGGTGGGGGTAGCGCCGCGTCGGAGCGGACCGGCAGCCGACAGCGCTCCGCGGCCGCGTGAGCGAGGAACGCCCCGACGCCGACAGCGATCACCTCGGTCCGGGCGCCCACGCGCGCGGCGACCCGCTCCAGCGCGGAGGCGATCGACGCCACCTGCGTCTCGTGCACCGCGGCGGCCACCGCCTCCAGGTCGCCGTCGGCGAGCTGCTCGGGATCGGCGCAGACGACGCGGGCCAGCCGCGAGCGCACCTCGGGCAGCGAGGTGCCGCGATCGTCGGGGAACGTGCAGGTGCACTGCTCGGTGGTCAGGCCGCCGCGCAGCAGGTGCGCGTCGGCGGTGATCGCGAACAGCTCCGAGGACACCGGGCAGGGCGACCCGCCGATCGGCACATGCGAGACGACCGCCGCGATGTTGGTCCGCAGCGCGCCGGTGTAGACGAGCTCGCCGTGCAGGAGCCGCTCGACGTCGGTGCGGCCCCGGGCGGCGACCTCGCCGGCCACGATCGGGATGACGTCGGTGGTCGTGCCGCCGCAGTCGACGAGAATCGCCTCGGGCCGCGACCGCGCGACCAGCATTGCCGTCGCCACCCAGTTGGCGGCCGCGCACCGCAGCGGCTCGGCCCGCGCCCGGGCGAGGCCGATC
>JBAPVZ010000197.1:0-7208 GCA_049283435.1 Candidatus Dormiibacterota bacterium | reverse complement strand
GACGGGGCTCGCGGGCTGCTTCGACGCGGTCGTCATCTCCGGCGAGGCCGGGGTTGGGAAGCCGGCACCCGAAGCGTTCGCCCGGGTGCTCGACGCGCTCGGCGTGCGGGCGGCCGACTCGGTCATGGCCGGTGACAGCTGGTCGCGCGACATCGAAGGCGCGCTCGGCGCCGGCCTGGCTGCGGTGTGGGTGGCCGGCCAGCGCACACGGCCCGAACCGCGCCCCGGCGTCCGCGTCATCGCGTCCGTGGCCGAGCTGGCCGAGCCGGAGGCCCTGCGCGAGCTCTTGCCCAGGCCGACCGACCCGCCGCGTGAGAGGAAGACCGTCCAGCGCCGGTCGTGAGTCTGCTCTCGCGGAGCATTTGGATGTCCGAGGTCCATAGGATGGTGGCTGCGATGGGCCCACGCGTGTTCTGGAACCTCGGCTGCCGCACCAACGCCGCCGAGACCGACGAGCTGGCGACGCTGCTGCAGGACGCGGACAACTTCGTCGTCGTCAACTCGTGCACGGTGACGAGGGCGGCCGACCGCGATACCCGGAAGACCGTCGCCCGCGCCCGTCGCGAGCACCCCGGCGCGGCGGTGCTGCTGCTCGGTTGCTACGTCGACGCGCATCCGGGCGACGAGCTCGGCGCGGACGTCGCCGTCCCCAACCGCTGGAAGGGAGCGCCGATCGGCGTCGAGGCGGCGATCGAAGCGCCGGGCACGCACCGCTCGCGCTACGTCCTGAAGGTCCAGGACGGCTGCGACAACCGGTGCACCTTCTGCATCGTCTGGCAGACGCGGGGGCGCTCGGTCTCGCGCGTGCTGCCCTACCTGGAGACGCGTGCGGGAGCAGCGGCTCGCGCGGGGTACCAGGAGCTCGTGCTGACCGGCATCGACCTGGGCTCCTACCGGGGCGGGCTCGCCCCGCTCGTGCGCCGGCTCGCCGACGCCGCGGCACCGGCCCGGCTGCGGCTGAGCTCGATCGACCCCTCGCACTTCGACCAGGAGGTCGCCGCTCTGTTCGCCGATCCGCGAGTCTGCCCGCACCTTCACCTGCCGCTGCAGTCGGGCTCCGACCAGGTCCTCTCGCGCATGCGCCGCCGCTACGACCTGGCGCGGTTCGAGCAGGCGGTGCGATCGGCGAGGGCCGCACGTCCCGACCTGGCGCTGACCGGCGATCTGATGGTCGGGTTCCCCGGCGAGACCGACGACGACTTCCGGCAGACGCTGGAGGCCGTGGAGCGGGCGGGCTTCATGGGCCTGCATGTGTTTCGCTTCTCGCCCCGCCCGCGGACGGCCGCGGCCCGCTACCCGGACCAGGTGCCGGAGGCGGTCGGCCGGGCCCGCTCGCAGGCGCTGATCGAGTTGGGACACCGTCTGCACGACGCGTACGCGCGCCGCTTCGACGGGCGGACCCTCGCCGTCATCTGGGATCGGCGCGTCGGCGACGAGATCCGCGGCCTCACCGAGAACTACCTGCAGGCGCATGCGCCCGCCTCGGGGCGGCGAGCCGGTCAGCGCGAGGAGGTTCGATGGCCGACTGCACGTTCTGTCGCATAGTCGGCGGCGAGCTACCGGCCACCGTCGTTGCCCGCGCCGACGGCGTGCTCGCCTTCCAGGACCTCAATCCGAAGGCGCCACTCCACGTGCTCGTGATCCCCGAGCGACACCTCGCGAGCGTCCACGACATCGAGGACGGCGGTCTGCTGCGCCGGATGCACGAGCTGGCCCGGCGTGTCGCCGAGGAGCGCGGGGTGGCGGAGAGCGGCTACCGTCTCGTCTTCAACGTCGGCCCGGATGCCGGGCAGAGCGTCTTCCACGCCCACCTGCACGTTCTCGGGGGGCGCCCACTCGCCTGGCCGCCCGGCTAGTCGCCCGCTCCGGGATCGACGCGGCGTTCGCAGGATGCTCCGGATTTGGTCGGCCCGGCGACGCTGATCCGGCATCAGTCTGGCAGTCTTCCCGACAGCACGCGAACTCGCCCAGGCGGACGGTGACGCGGTCTCTGGCGGTGCCGAGCGAGGGTGGCCAAGCGCCGGCCAGGATGCGGATGTACGTTCGGGGATGAAAAGAGCCGGCCGCATCGGTTATGCTCCCCTACCGTGCTCATAGGGGTAGATGGGCACGCAGGCCATCAGCCTGCGGCCAGTCTCACGGAACGTATTCGTCGCGCGCTGCCGTCGCGGCCTTTGGCGAGCCACGCACATGGGGCTCCCGGTGCAGTACAACTGCGCGAGGTCACCGCTGGTTACGCGCGATCGTCAGTCTTTTTGAAGCTCGACCTGGCGGTCGAGCCGGGAGAGTTCGCGTACGTCGTCGGCCCGTCGGGGTCCGGTAAGTCGACGCTGCTGAAGCTGCTCTACGGCGTGATCCGGCCCAAAGCCGGCGAGATCGTCGTCGACGGCGTCCGCGTGCACCGGCTCGCCGGCTGGCAGACGGGGGCGGTTCGGCGCCGCGTCGGGTGCGTGTTCCAGCAGTACGAGCTGCTGCCGCACCTCACCGCGCTGGAGAACGTCGTGCTGCCGCTCCAGCTGGCGCATCCGCGCATGCGCAATCCGCGCGGCTTCGCGATGGATGCGCTCGAGCTGGTGGGGCTGAAGGACAAGCTGCGCGAGCGGCCCGACGAGCTGTCCGGCGGCCAGCAGCAACGCGTCGCGATCGCGCGGGCGGTCGCCCACCAACCGCGTGTCCTGCTCGCCGACGAGCCGACCGGCAATGTCGACAGCGAGGTGTCGGCGGAGATCATGGACCTGTTCGGCCAGCTCAACCAGGAGCTGGGGAGCACGGTCCTCATGGCGACCCACGACGAGTGGGTGCTCGACAAGTTCCCTGCCCGTGTGATCCGGCTCCGCGCCACCTCACTCCCGCAGCGGCTTGCCTCGTGAGCGCGCAGGAAACACTCTCCTGGGCTCCTCGGTACGGCGGCGGTGTGCTGGCGTATTGCTGGCGATGCTTCCGCTCGCGGGTGCTCGCGTGGATCGCGACCGCGCTCGCGATCGGCGCCGTCCTCGCCGTCGCCGCGAACACCGAGCTCGTGCTCGTGCTCGCGCAGCGCAGCCTGGCTGCCCAGGCCGCGTCGGCCTCGCAGTATCAGGTCTTCCTGTCCGACTCGGCGCCGGCGGCCCAGGTCACGGCGTTGCAGCACAAGGTCGCCGGCGTACAGGGCGTCAAGCACGTCAGCTATCGCTCCAAGGAGCAGGCGATTGGCATCGCCCGCGAGAACGGCAGCCTGTCGCAGATCGCGTCCGGCGGCAACGGGAATCCGTTCCCGGCGAGCCTCGTCGTGACGCTGAACAGCCCGGCAGCGGCGACCCGGGTGTCCGCCGTCGCGGTCGGCAACCCGGCCGTCGACGCGAGTGTGCCGACCTCCTACACGCCGGGCCAGGCGAAGCGGCTCACGGCCGCGCTCACCTGGGCGAAGGCGTTCGTGGTCGGGATCGGCGTCGCCGCGCTGGGCGTCGCCGCACTCGTCGCGATGGTCCTGATCCGCGCCGAGGTGCGCTACCGCCGCGCGGAGCTGCGCATCCTCTCGCTCGTCGGGGCCCCGCGGCCGGTGATCCGGTTGCCACTCCTGTTCGAGGCGTTCACGCTGGCGCTCGCCGGCAGCGTCATCGCGGTCGCCTCGCTCCTCGTCTTCGGCACCCGAGCGGTGTCGTCGATGAATAGTTACCTGCCGTTTCTGCAGCTCGGCGCGACGACTGGCACGGTCCTGGAGATCGGCCTCGTCACGCTCCTCGGGAGCATCCTCGCGCTCGGCGCCTGCAGCCTGCTCGTGAGGTTGCCTCGATGAGAAGAATTCTCCGTCTCGGTTCCGCCGCCTTCGTGACCGTCCTCTTCGGACTGGTCGGGATGCAGCCCGCCTTCGCGGCGGCCAGCCCGTCGGTCTCGCCGACGCCGAGCGCCGGGGGGAGCGCCAGCCTCGACCAGCTCAACCAGCAGCTCAACCAGCAGCAAGCGACGCTCGACAAGCTGATGAACCAGGTCGAGAGCGAGCAGTCCGCGGTCGCCACGCTCAATGTCAAGGTGGCCGACGACCAGAAGCAGGAGGCGACCCTCTCCGCGCAGGAGGCGGCGGTCGCCCGCATCGAGTACGAGCGCCCGGCCCTGAGCCTGACGACGATCCTGGAGGCGCAGAACCTCGATCAGCTGCTGTCCGGAATGGCGCAGGCGCGCCTCGTCTCCGAGAAGCAGCAGGCGCTCTACGACCAGGCGAAGGCCCTGCGCGAGAAGGACCAGGCCACGCGCAGCCAGGCGACCCAGCAGCTCGCGCAGATCCAGTCTCAGCGCGACCAGGCGAAGAAGGTCGCCGATCAGACGGAGTCGATGATCCAGACGATGAACGCCCAGCAGCAGCAGGCGGCCGCGCCGAAGGCGCAGACGCAGGCGACGCAGGCGGTCTCGATCGCGACCGGCAGTCCGCCGGGTGGCATCCAGTACGGCGCGACGGTCCCGAACCGCTTCGCGTTCGGCAACTGCACCTACTACGTCGCGCAGCTGCGCAAGATCACGTGGATGGGCAACGCGATCGAGTGGCCTTCGAACGCAGCCGCGGCGGGCCGGCCCGAGGGCTCGACACCGGAGGTCGGCGCGATCATGGTCAGTGCCGACAGCTCGTACGGGCACGTGTCACTCGTGACGCAGGTCCAGGACAACGACCACTGGACGGTCACCGAGATGAACTACTCCGGGTTCGACCAGGTCGACACCCGCGCGGTGACGCGCTCGTCGTCCAACCTGATCACGTTCATCTACTGACCGGCGACCAGGTGATGCGGATCGCGCGCGCACGGTGAGCGTGTCGTCGCGCGCGGTCCGTCCGCCCGACCTGGACGACCTGGAGCGCGCCTGGGCGACCGTCTCGCGGGCGCTGACGCCGACCCCGCTGCTGCCCTCGGGCATCGTCAACGTGGCGCTGAAGGCCGAGACCTTGCAGCCGACGGGTTCGTTCAAGGTGCGTGGCGCGCTGGCCGCCCTCGGCGCGGTGCCGCCCGGTCGGCGGGCGGTGACCGCCAGCGCGGGCAACCATGCGCTCGGCGTCGCCGAGGCGTCACGGCGGCTCGGCGTCGGGGCGACCGTCGTCGTCCCGGAGACCGCCTCTCCGGCGAAGGTCGACGCGCTGCGCGGCTACGACGTCGAGCTCGTCCAGCACGGCGTCTCCTATGACGCCGCCGAGGCGTTTGCGCTGCGCCGGAGCGTGGAGGGCGACACCTACGTCTCGCCGTACAACGACCCGCTCGTGATCGCGGGGCAGGCGACGATCGGCGCCGAGCTGGCGAGGCAGGTCGCGCCCGGCCCGCTGACCGTCGTCTGCGCGGCCGGCGGCGGCGGCCTCTGCGCCGGGCTCGGGCTGTGGGCGAGCACGCGGCCGCACACGAAGGTGGTCGGCGTCGAGGCGCTGGCATCGCGCGCTCTGTCGGCGGCCGTCGCCGCCGGAGCGGTCGTCGAGGTGCGTGTCGAGGACACGCTCGCCGACGGCCTGGCCGGCAACCTGGAGCCGGGGTCGGTCACCCCATCGTTGATCGCCGCCTCGGGCGTCGAGCTGCTGGCGGTGACCGAGGGGCAGATCGCCGGCGCGATGCGGTGGGCGTTCTCGCGGCAGGGCCTGGTCCTCGAGGGAGCGGCGGCGGCGCCGCTGGCTGCCGTCCTGGACGGCATGGTCGCTGCCGACGGTCAGGTCGTCGTCGTGCTGAGCGGGCGCAACATCGCGCCCGCCCGCTACGCAGCGGTCCTGTCCGGCGGTCGCTGAGGCCCGGCGATCCGGCGTTGCCGCAGCAATCGGGCGCTGCCGCAGGCAATCAGGAGAACCGCGGTTGCGTCAGCTCAGGCGAGCGCGTCGTAGGAGGTCGTGAACGGGCTCACCACGCGCACGCCGGCGAAGTCCTGTCCGGGTTGGAGATCCTCGGTCAGCAGCGATGCGCAGTGGGCACGCTGTGCGGCCGCCACGATGAGCGCATCCCAGTGGCTGAGCCGCCACCTTGACGACCCGGCCCAGGCGCTCTCCAGCAGATCCACATCGAGGGCGATCGGCTGCCAGGCGACCAGATCGCGAACGTCCGCTCGAGCCTCGTCTGGGGGCAGCGGAGACGCCAGCATGCGGGTCACCGTGACGAAGTACTCGTTCAAGACCTGGACGCTGAGCCTGCCCGTGCCGTTCGCCCAGAGGCGCTGCATCCACTCTCTCGCACGCTCGTGCTTCCGACCCTGCCCGACGTCGCGTGCATAGACGAGCACGTTCGTGTCAACGAAGACCGTCACGGTCGTGGAGGTCGTCTCGACGGGGATAGATCGAGCCAGGGACCGAGAGCGGGCGCAGCTGCCGGCCCAGGTAATCCGCCATGGCGCGGTCGTAGGACGCTGACCGGCGCATGTTCGCCTCGAGGAGCTCTCTGACGAACCGGGATACGCTCTTGTTCTGGTGGGCGGCTTCGACGCGCGCCCAGTGTGCCGTCTCCTCGTCGAGCGTGATCGTGACGTTGTGCAACGCAGCCACGAAGGCAGCGTAACACGAGGTCCGTGTGCCGCCGAAGCGAAGGGGAGCGCCTAGAGCCAGGCCGGGAGCTGAGGGAGCTCGCCACCGCCCACGCGGTGAACCACGGCCCCGCCGGGCCGCCCGATCAGCCAGGCGAGGAGCGCGCTGGCCGGCCCCTCCAGCGTGATCGGCGGACCGTCCCCCCAGGCCCAGGAGCGATCCCGGTCGGCCGGCCGCAACGACAGCGCGGGCAGCCCCGAGCGGTTCGCGAAGTCCCGCGTCGCCTCGTCGAGGACCGCGTCGACGAAGGACGGCACCAGCTCCTGCCACGTCGCGGCGAGATCCAGATCGAGCGTGTGGAGGGAGACCTCCCGCGCCCGCAGCCAGGGCACCACGCGCGCCGCGATCTCCTCGCCCTGACCCGTCATGACGGTCGCCGACCACGCCGCCTCGGGCAGCGTCGTGATCGCGGCCTCGAGCGCTTCGGTCGTCGCGCGGACGTCGGCCAGCAGCTCTGACAGCGGCCGTCCGGCACCAGCCGCGATGTCGGCGTTGCGACGCTCCCAGCTCTCGTACATCGGTGTGCGCACGCCGGTGCGGGCCCAGGCGAGGAGCCGCCCGAAACCCTCGGCCTGCCGAGCGAGGTGGGTCAGCAGGTGGCCGCGCGTCCAACCGGGCAGCGCCGTCGGTTGCCCCACCCGGTTGTCGTCGAGGCGCATCAGGTGCGCGAAGAGCAGTGCCGTGCCCTGCTCCA
>JBAPVZ010000196.1:0-2189 GCA_049283435.1 Candidatus Dormiibacterota bacterium | reverse complement strand
GAACCGCGCCGGCGCGCTGCTGACGGACGCGCTCCGCACGGCGGCGGAGGCCCGCGTCGTCCTCGCGTCGGCACCGTCCCAGGCGGAGTTCCTGGCGGCGCTCCCGCGGGCCGCGATCGAATGGGCGCGCGTCGAGGCCTTCCACATGGACGAGTACCTGGGGATCGCGCCCGACTCCCCGCAGTCGTTCTCGCAATTCCTGCGGGTGCACCTCTTCGGTTCGGTCGAGCCGGGCGCCTTTCACGTGCTGGACGGGACGGCCGATCCGGCGGCCGAGGCCGAGCGCTACACGCGTCTCTTGCGCCGCTCGCCGCTGCACCTGGTCTGCTGCGGCGTCGGCGAGAACGGGCACATCGCGTTCAACGATCCCGGCAACGCCGACTTCGACGACCCGGCCACCGTCAAGGAGGTCGTCCTGCCCGAGGCGGCGCGCCGGCAGCAGGTGCACGACGGGATGTTCCCGAACCTGGAGTCGGTGCCCGAGCGCGCACTCACCGTGACGGTGCCCGCGCTCCTCTCGGCCGCCGCCATCACCTGCGTCGTGCCGGGGCCGACGAAGCGGGTGGCACTGGCTCGAATGCTGCAGGGGCCGATCGACGAGGAGTGCCCCGCCTCGATCCTGCGCCGGCATCCGAACTGCACGCTCTACACCGATCCCCAAGCCTATGCGTGACCTCCCCGCCCGGCGAGCCCCGGCACCGCGATGAGGCTCGCCCTGCACACGATCAGCTACGCCGGCGTGTGGAACGGCCAGGCGCGGCTCCCCCTGGTCGAGATCCTGGATCGGGCGGTCACGCTCGGCTACGAGGGGGTGATGCTGACGGCGAAGCGCCCCCAGTGCTCCCCCCTCGACCTGGATCCGGCGGGGCGCGTCGCGCTGCGCTCGGAGCTGGAGCGGCGCCGGCTCGCGGTGCCGGTCATGGCCGGCTACACCGACTTCGGCGCCGGACCCGAGCATCCGGACATCCCGCTCGGCGAGGCTCAGGTCAGCTACGTGACCGAGCTGGCTCGACTGGCACACGACCTGGGTTCGGGTCTGCTCAGGATCTTCACCGGCTTCGAGCGACCGGGCGTGCCCTTCTCCGCGCAATGGCAGGCCTGTGTGGAGGCCGTGCGCGAGTGTGCGACCAGAGCCGCTGCGCATGGCGTCGTCATCGGAATCCAGAATCATCACGACCTCGCGGTTCACGTCGAGAGCGCGCTCGACTTCCTTCGCGACGTCGACCATCCGAACTGCCGGCTCTGCTTCGATGCCTGGTCGGCCGCCCAGCAGGGCGGGGACCTGAGGAGCGTGGCGCGCCAGGTGGCGCCGTTCACCGTGCACACGACGGTCGCCGATTACGCGCGTCGCCCTCGATTCAGCTATCAGCCGGACGTGATCGGGTACCGGCGCGAGGCGGACCTCCTGCGCGCGGTCCCCATGGGCGAGGGATTCATCGACTACGAGGCGTTCTTCGCCGGCCTTCGTGAAGGCGGCTACCCGGAGGACGGGTGGGTCGCCTACGAGATGTGCTCTCCGCTCGGCGGTGGCGGCGGGCTGGAGAACCTCGATCGTCACGCGGGGCAATTCGTCGACTGGATGCGCACCCGCGGGTTCGCATGAAGGTCACCGGCGCTCCTACGGCGACGAGCGGCTCCGGTCGCTACCAGCTCGGCCCCTGGTCGCGGCTTGGGCCCTGGTCCTCGGTGTAGTCGCGGCCCAAGCGCTCCCACGGACCCATCTGACGAAGCGATTCCAGGTCATTGAGGTCCTGGTGCCGCCAGCGTTCGACGAGGTGCCGAGCTCGTTCCCAGTCGCTTTCCGCAGCGGCCCCAAGCATCCGCTCCAGGTCGGCGGTGTCGCGGCCACGCCCGGCGGTGATGTTCATCAGCACCACATAGGGCAGCGTCAGGGCGTGTGGAGCGCGGGAAGTTCTCGGGCAGACCCCGTCTGGAGCGCGGACGACGTTGACGAGTTGACCCGGCTCATCCGGAAGCTCGCGGACGACTGGGCCACCCGCGGCCCTGCGCAGACTCGGCCAAGCCGAGGAGCGCCTCGTTGGAAAAGGAGTCCGGAGGTTCGGACAAGTGACACCATCTGATGTGAGCCCGACGGCTCAGCTTCCCCGCTGGCGCCGATGGCGAATCTGGTCATCAAGCTGCTGCAACGGCTGGGCATCGCGTTCTTCACCTTTCACCTGCTCTCCATC
>JBAPVZ010000195.1:0-3531 GCA_049283435.1 Candidatus Dormiibacterota bacterium | reverse complement strand
GCGACCTGCTGCGGGAGCTGGCCGGGACGGATGCCGATCGGAAGCTGCCCCTGCTGGCGGAGCGGGCGATGGACGGCTTCGGCCTGAGCCGTCACCTGCCGGCCGCGGAACGCCCCGGCTGCCGGCGACGCATCGCGGTCGGGCTGGCCAGACACCTTGCCAGCGGGCGGAACCGCGATTGGGCCAGGGCGATTCGGCTGCCGGGCGGCGCGACGACGTTGCAGACGGCTGATCCGGTCGGGCGCTCCACGATCATGGGCATGCAAGCCGGCGTCGAGTTGCGCTGGCTGCTGCACATGGAGGCAGAGCAGGCCGGCATGCCGCTGGCGGAGAATTGGCGAGTGTCGATGGCCGACTTTGAGCTTGAAGTCGCAGGACAGGCGACGAAGTTCGCCCAGCAGCGTCACCGAGAGACGAGAGGCGCAGCTGCCGCATGGAGGGGACAGGCGAAGCAGATGGCGGAAGATTCACTCCGACTGGGCCTTCCCACCGCCCGGACGCTTGACACGGCCAACTTCAGCCGGCAACCCATTGTCGGGCCAGATCGCACGACAAGGGTAGGCAGGTCGGCCTACGGGTCTCTCGTGTCCGCTGCGGTGATCGCCGGACCTCCCGGGCGCCGGCGCGGGCAGAGCCGAATGGAACCGGATCGCCAGCAAGGCCGCTTCCTGGAGTAGCAGCGATGGAATCAAGCGGGGACCGGATCCCACAAGGAACGTTGACAACGACTGAGTTCGCGAGGCTTGTCGAGACCCTGCCGCATGACGAAGTAGTACGCCGCTGCCGTGCCTTGAGTGACCTGGACTTCCTATTGCTCCGGCGACATGAGTCGAGTGCGGCCACGGACGCTCTCCTCGGCGACGATCTGGATCCCATCGTTCTCGAGCCAGGGGCGAAACGCCTGGAGATCCTCGCCGAGGCGGACCCAGACGAGGAGCGGAGACGCCTCCTCCTCGGCACTGTTTACGAGCTGCGCCACGCTCGCGAGCTGCGCACCGGGCAGCAGGCCGATTACGAGCGCACCAGGCCGACGGCACGCGAGCTGGAGGCGATGGGCCTCGTCGCCTCCTGCTACGAGGACGAGCCCGACGACGCGCGCCTGGGCCGCGTCGCCGCGGCGTTGCGGCGCATCGGCGAGCTCGGGGCGGGTGCCGAGTCGTTCCGCGAGGAGTCGGGCATCGGGGCCCAGGCGGAGATCCTGTCCCGTCTGCGCGAGGCGCTCGAGCTGACCCGCGACCCGCGTAACCCGACCGGCTGAGGGCCACGCCGTCGCGTGACCCCCCGGTGCCGGCAATGGTCCGGGACTCGGGCCCTCGAAGCGGCTCGATGATGGCAATCGGCAGACGCTTTCGATGCTCGGGCGCGGCTGACCGCGGGCTCGACGAGGCGCCACCTATCCTGAGATGGATGGCGATCGAACTCCGCCGCACGTTTCCGTTCAGTGCGATCGTGGGTCAGGAGCGGATGAAGCTGGCCCTGGTGCTGAACGCGATCAATCCGTCGATCGGCGGGGTGCTGATCCGCGGCGAGAAGGGGACCGCCAAGTCGACGGCGGTGCGGGCGCTGGCGCGGCTGCTGCCCGAGCAGGAGGTGGTGGAGGGCTGCCGCTTCGGCTGCAGCCCGGACGCCGACCTCTGCTGGGAGTGTCTGGCGCGTCGTGAGCAGGGTCCGCTGCCGACGGCGCGGCGCCGGATGCGGGTGGTCGAGCTGCCGATCAACGCCTCCGAGGACCGGGTGGTGGGGACCATCGACCTGGAGGCGGCGCTGCGCGAGGGTGCGCGGCGCTTCGAGCCCGGGGTGCTGGCGGAGGCGAACCGGAACGTCCTCTACGTGGACGAGGTGAATCTGCTCGACGACCACATCGTGGACGTGCTGCTGGACGCGGCGGCGATGGGGGTGAACACGGTGGAGCGGGAGGGGGTGTCGGTGTCGCATCCCTCGCGGTTCATCCTGGTCGGGACGATGAATCCGGAGGAGGGCGAGCTGCGTCCGCAGCTGCTCGACCGCTTCGGGCTCTGCGTCGACGTGGAGGGCATCCGCGACCTCGAGCAACGCGTCGAGATCTCGGTACGTGCCGACGAGTTCCGCACCGAGGACCCCACGTTCACCGAGCGGTGGGCCGGCGCCGACCGCGAGATCGCCGGCGAGCTGGCGAGCGCACTTGCGACGCTGCCAAGCGTCACTGTCGGCACGAGGCAGACGGAGCTCATCTCCCGCATCTGCCTGCAGGCTCGCGTCATGGGGCACCGCGGCGACCTCGTCACCGAGCGCGCGACACGAGCGATCACCGCGTGGCGGCAGCACCCCGCGCCGACCGGTGACGACATCTACGACGCGGCCGAGCTGGCGCTCGCTCATCGCGCGCAGGCGCCGATCGAACGCGGCGAGGACGAGCCGTCGACCGCCGAAGGCGAGCAGCAGCAGGAGCCGGGCGACCCGAGCGCCGAGAAGGTCTCCTCGCCCGACCAGAGTGGCGCCGACGCCGGCGAGGAGTCGGGCACGGAAGCCGACTCGACCGAGTCCGAGGGCGGGGAGCAGGCCGCCGGGTCCGACCAGGGCACGACGAGCGGGAGCGACAAGAGCGCCGACGGGGTGGCCGACGCCGAGGACCCGTTCCAGGTGCGCAAGCTGGAGCTGCCCCGCAAGCGGCCGCCGCGCCGGCAGACCGGCAAGCGTGCGGTCAGCAAGTCAAACGACCGCCGTGGCCGGTACGTCCGCGCGCAGACCCAGGAGCGCGTCAACGACCTGGCCGTCGACGCGACCGTGCGGGCGGCGGCACCCTTCCAGCGCAAGCGGGGCCGCGCGCTCGGCGAGCCGCTGCGCCTGGAGCACGCGGACCTCCACCAGAAGATCCGCGAGCGCAAGGTCGGCAACCTGATCGTGTTCGTCGTCGACGCGTCCGCTTCGATGGACGCCGAGCAGCGGATGACGGCGACCAAGGGCGCGATCCTGTCCCTGCTGCAGGATGCCTACGTGCGCCGCGATCGCGTCGCCGTCGTCGTGTTCCGCAATCGGTCGGCCGAGGTCGTGCTGCGGCCGACCTCGAGCGTGCAGCTCGCGCAGCGGCGGCTGGAGCGGATGCCGGTCGGCGGCACGACCCCGCTGACGCACGGGCTGATGGCCGGCTACCAGGTGATCAAGAACGAGCTCGCGCGCGACCCCTCGATGCGCTCGCTGCTCGTGCTGATCTCGGACGGGCGCGGCAACATCTCGCTCTTCAAGGAGGAGCCGCTCGTCGAGGCGCAGAAGGTCGCGGCGCTGATCCAGTCGGAGAAGATCGACTCGCTCGTCATCGACTCGGCGCGCGACTTCAGCCGCATGCCGTCGGTCCAGCATCTGGCCCGGGTGGCACCGATGTACCAGACCTACGCGATCAACGCCTGCGCCGACCTCGCCGAGCGGATGGGGGCGCAGTACTACGGGCTCTACGACCTCTCCCGCGAGGAGATCGCGTCCGCCGTCGACCGGCGCCTCGGCCGCCGGCGGTAGGCACGCTCGGCAGCCGGCAGGCGAGTGCAGCAGCGCTTCCCC
>JBAPVZ010000194.1:0-16859 GCA_049283435.1 Candidatus Dormiibacterota bacterium | reverse complement strand
CTTCTCCCTGATCGTGCTCGGTCTCACGAGCACGCTGCCGGGCGCGTTGACGAGGGGCCTCACGCAGCAGGGGGTGCCGAACCAGGTGGCGAGCGGCATCGCGACGCTGCCGCCGGTCGAGCTGCTGTTCGCGGCCTTCCTCGGTTACAACCCGATGTCGACGCTGCTCGGTAGCGCGAGCGGGACGATCCCGGCGCACAACCTCGCGGTGCTGACCGGTCACAGCTTCTTCCCGAACCTGATCGCGCAGCCGTTCGTCAGCGGGATGCACCTCACGTTCGGCTTCGCGACCGTGATGATGCTGATCGCGGCCGTCGCCTCCTGGTTCCGCGGCAAGCGGTACGTGTACGGCGAGGCGCCGGCGACCGCCCAGCCGTCCGCACCGGAGGGTGGCAACGCGCAGCAGCGGTCCGCGGCGGGGTCGGTCAGCGCTGACTGACCGGCCCGGCGGGGCAGTAAGCTCGCTGGATCGACCAGCAGCTGCTCGCCGTCGCCCGGGGTGACGCGCCCGCCGATCTCGTCCTGAGCGGGGGGCGCGTGTTCTCCGTCTTCACCCGCGAGTGGCTGGAGACGGACGTCGCGGTCGTCGACGGGCGGATCGCCGGGCTCGGCGCCTACGAGGGGCGCGAGCGGTGGGACCTGGAGGGGCGGCCCCTCGTGCCCGGTTTCATCGACGCCCACCTGCACCTCGAGTCGTCGAAGCTGCTCGTCGACGAGTTCGCCCGCACCGTCGTGCCGCGTGGGACGACGGCGGTCGTCGCCGATCCGCACGAGATCGCGAACGTGCTCGGCACCGATGGCGTGCACTGGCTGCTCGACGCCTGCCGCGGCCTCCCGCTCGACGTCTTCGTGATGGCACCGTCGTCGGTGCCCGCCTCGCCGTTCGAGTCGCCGCGCCGGGCGTTCACCGACGGCGACCTGGCGTCGCTCCTGCGCCGGCGGCGGGTGCTCGGGATCGCCGAGATGATGAACTATCCTGGCGTCGTCGCCGGCGACCCGGCCGAGCTCAGCAAGCTCGAGACGGGCCTCGCCGGGCACGTCGACGGGCATGCGCCCGGGCTCTCGGGGCATGCGCTCGACGCTTACGTCGCCGCCGGCATCCGTTCCGACCACGAGGCGACGACGGTGGCGGAGGCGCTGGAGAAGCGGCGGCGCGGCATGTGGGTGCTGCTGCGCGAGGCATCCAACGCCCGCAATCTGGTCGACCTGCTGCCGCTCGTCCGCGAATTCGGGCCGGAGCGCTGCGCCTTCTGCACCGACGATCGAGAGCCTGACCTGCTCGTCGAGGAGGGCCATCTCGACCAGATGCTGCGTACCACCGTCGAGCACGGGGTCGCGGCCGAGGACGCGCTGCTGCTGGCGACGCTGCATCCGGCGCTGTGCCACGGTCTCGGCGACCGCGGCGCGATCGCCCCCGGCTGCCGGGCCGACCTCGTCGTGCTCGAGGACCTGCGCTCGTTCCGGGCGTCGCGGGTGCTGAAGGATGGGCGCACGCCCGTGTTCGGCTCGATCGCCGTGCCCGAGTGGGTGCGGCAGACGGTGCATGTCCCCGACGTCGCCGCCGCCTCGTTCCGGGTGCCGGCGCCGAGCGGGCCGATGCGGGTCATCGGCGTCGTGCCGGGCCAGCTCCAGACGACGGCGGAGGTGATGCCGCCGACCGTTCGCGGCGGCTGTGCGGTCGCCGACCCCGAGCGCGACCTGGTCAAGATGGCGGTCGTCGAGCGCCACCATGCGACGGGCCGGGTCGGCCTCGGCTTCGTCACCCGCGTCGGCCTGCGGCGCGGCGCGTTCGCCTCGACGGTCGCGCACGACGCCCACAACCTCGTCGTGCTCGGCGTCGACGACGAGGACATGGCCCGCTGCGTGCGCCGGCTCGCGGAGCTCGGCGGCGGCGTCGCCATCGCCGATCAGGGGCGCATCGTCGGCGAGCTGCCGCTGCCGGTCGCCGGCTTGATGAGCGATCGGCCGGCGGCGGAGGTGGCCCGGCGTCTCGCCGAGCTGCAGACGGCGCTGACCGAGCGCGGGGTCCGGATCCCCTCTCCGTTCATGGCGCTGAGCTTCCTCGCCCTGTCGGTGATCCCGTCGCTCAAGCTGACCGACCGCGGCCTGGTCGACGTCGACCGGTTCCGGCTGGTGCCGCTCGGCATCGAGGAGGGCTGAGGAGGCCCGCTGGGCGGTCGTCGTCGTCGCGACCGTGCCGGCGTCTTGCGCTGAGGAAGCAGGCGACGCAGCCCGCCGTGCCTTCGCTTCCCGGATCAGGCTTCAGCAGGTGCGTATATGCAACGAGAGGTTGCACATGGGACTCTAACGTGCTACCTTTGGTTGCAGATAGGGACGTCGGAGCGAGCGATGGCAGATCACGAGGTGGAGCAAGCAATGGCAGATCGAGAGCTAGGAGTGAGCGATGCCCGATATTCGGCACCGAGTGGGAGCGTGCGACATGCGACGGAGGCGATGACCATGGCGGATCTCAAGATCGAACGGGAGGTCGTCATCGATGCCCCGGTGGACGTCGTGTGGCGCACCATCACCGAGCCGGACCAGATCAGTCAGTGGTTCGCCGACCGGGTGGAGCTGGAGGCCAAGCCGGGCGCGCATGGCTTCATGGGCTTTGGCGACCAGGGTGGCCCGATCGTCGTCGAGGCCGTTGATCGACCAACCCGCTTCTCCTTCCGGTGGAACCACCCGGTCGGCGAGGAGCCGGTGGCCGGCAACTCGATGCTCGTCGAGTTCACGCTGGTATCGGACGGCGACGAGCGCACCCGCCTGCAGGTGGCTGAGAGCGGCCTCGAGCTGCTCCGCTGGCCCGACGCCGAGAAGGACCGCTACGCCGAAGAGCACCGCGGCGGGTGGCCCACCTTCATGGATCGCCTCACTCGATTGCTCGCCGAGCGCCGGGGGGGATGAGGACGGAGCCCGACGACGAGCTGTGGTCGGCGATCGCCGACCCGTCCCGGCGGCGGGTCCTCGACCTCCTGGTGCGCAGCGGTGAGGTGAGTGCCAGCCGGCTGGCCGGGCGAGTCCCGTTCTCCCGTCAGGCGGTCTCCAAACACCTCGTCGTGCTTGAACAGGCCGGGCTCATCAGCCGCCGCAAACAGGGTCGAGAGGTTCTCTACCAGGTGGACGCCGACCGCCTCGACCAGGCCACCCGGGCGATGGCCGAACTCGCCCGGCAATGGGACCGGCGGCTCGACACGATCAAACGGCTCGCGGAAGCCGTGCACGCGCGAACCAGGGAGAAGGACGGAGGTCCTTAGGGTCTCCGCCGTCAGCAACCTCGCCAGGGCAGTCTCCTGGCGATCCACACTCGAGAGGAGTCCGTCATGCGTACACCCCCGATCGTGTCGCCGGAGGAGTGGGACAGCGCGCGCGAGCAGCTGCTCGTCAAGGAGAAGGATTTGACCCGGGCCCGTGACGCGCTGGCAGCCGAGCGCCGGCGGATGCCGTGGCTGGCGGTGGAGAAGGAGTACGAATTCGTCGGACCGGCGGGGAAGGCGAGCCTGCTCGACCTGTTCGCCGGTCGCCGGCAGCTGATCGTCTACCGCGCCTTCTTCGAGCCGGGCGTCCACGGCTGGCCCGACGACGCCTGCGTCGGCTGCTCCCTGGTCGCCGACCAGGTCGCCCACGTCGCCCATCTCAACGCTCGCGACACCACCCTGGTCTTCGTCTCGCGCGCCCCGCAGACGGACATCGCGCGCTTGAAGGCGCGGATGGGCTGGCAGATGCCGTGGTACACGACGACCGACGGCTTCGGGGCCGACTTCGGCGTCGACGAGTTGCACGGCACGAACGCGTTCATCCGTGACGGCGATCGCGTGTTTCGCACCTACTTCGTCGACAACCGCGGCGACGAGGCGATGGGGAGCACCTGGAGCTACCTCGACCTGACGGCGCTCGGCCGGCAGGAACAGTGGGAGGACTCGCCGGAGGGGTATCCCCAGACGCCACCGTACGAGTGGTGGAACTGGCACGACCAGTATCCCGCCGGCGCTTCGTCGGATCGCGCCGTGCCGGCCGAGAGCTGACAATGCTCGGTCCGCAGTGGCTGGCCGGCGCCTTCGCCGGGGTGATGGTGGCGATGGCCGCATATCGCGTGGGCCGCCTCGTCCGGGCGGCCCTGCGGCGTAACGCCGCCGAGCTTGACGTGGACATTGCACAGGTGGCCATGGGAGTGGCCATGGGCGGCATGCTGGTGCCGTCGATGGCGGTGGTGGGGCGGGATTGGTGGGAGGTGGCCTTCGCCGCCTTCGCGGCGTGGTTCGCCTATCGGACCGTCCGCCTGGCACTCACCCGTCGGGCGACTCGGCAGGCGGCAGCCCACCATGCCGCTCTTGCCGTCACCTGCGGCGCCATGGCCTACATGCTGGCCGCCGTCTCTCCTCCCGGCGGGGGCGCGGCGGGGATGGGAGGCATGTCGATGCCAGGCCCGACCGTAGCCGCTCCCGCCGTCGCCGCACTCCTGACCGTGTTCATGGTCGGCTATGCCGTCTGGTCCGCCGTCCGTCTCACGCGTCTCACCACCCGCCGACGCGACTGTCGGACGTCGGGACTGCTCTCTCTGACCGGCACCGGCGCAGCGACGCTCGAGGCCGCCGCACCCTTCAGCCGTGGTGCGCTCGCCCAACGACGCCTCCTGGCCGACCAAGCCGGCACCTGCTGCCAGATCGCAATGTGCGCGACCATGGGCTACCTACTGATCACGATGCTCTGAGGGCGGCGTGGCACGTGCTCCTGCGCATCGAGCGGATCGACCAGTCCCACCTGCGGCATCACCAGTGTGAGCATCGAGTGCGGCGAGGCCCACCGCTTGGTCGACGTCAGCCCGGGAAGCTGTCCACGCCGTCTGGCGACCCCGATGACCGGCCCACCGAGACCGGGCACACTGTTGTAGGGCAGGCGCAACTGGCCGCCCTCAGCCGGGCTGGACGTCGTTGCTCGGTCGGGCCGACAGCAATTCTTCGATCGCTCCCAGGCGCTGCCCCAGGGCGGCGACGTCTCCCTTCGTCGCCCCCTGCTCCTCCGGCTTCAGGGACAGCAGCAGGTGACCACCCGGCTCGAGTAGGCCGTGCTCGATCTCGCTCACCGAGTCGCCGTTTTGCAACCTGACCGCGACCTCGAGCTCGGAATGACGCAGCGCCAGGCGCCGCAGCGCTTGCTCGTCGACCTGGCCATTCTCGATCACCGTCGTCGGCCGCCCCTCGAGCAGCCGGGCGAGGCGCTCATGACGGGCCACGAGGCGGTTCAGTCCCGAGTTGAGGAGGACGAGCGTGACCGCGCCCACGGCTCCACCGAGCAGGCTGTTGTCGGGCCCGATGATCGCGTTCTGGACCACGTTGGAGAGCAGGAAGATGACGATGAAGTCGAACGTCGTCAGCGCGGCTAGCCCTCGCTTGCCGACCACCCGGAAGAGCCCGAGGATGACCGCGTAGACCAGGATGGTGCGCACGACCTTTTCGAGCAGCGGGATCTGGATGACGAAGAGATCGTTGACAACGGACATGAGCGCCCCCTTCACTGCTCTGGTTTCGCGGCCTTACACAACCTGCGGCGGACACGGTGGCTCAACCGTGCGGATCCTACCCCGGTGCAGCCCGCCATTCTCGCCAGTCCCCCGAGCGAGGATGGGGGCCCCCAGATCGGCCAGGCCGGGGAGGGGGGACCGGTGAAGGTTGAATCCGTCTCCGCCGGCGCCGCAGGTGAGCGTCCTCAACCGAGCCGGCGGGCGCGCCGGCTGACGCCAACGCAACCTGGACCGGGCATCAGGTGTCGTTCGCTTTCGCCCAGGCGATGTGTTGCTCCATGGCCTGCCGCGCGGCTGCTACATCCCGGATCGCGATCGCGTCGGCGACACGCTGATGCTGCTCGGCCACCATGGGGAGCGACTGCCGGCGCAGGCCGGTGCCACCCGGCCTCCACTGGCGGAGCGTCAGCGAGAAGAGGCTGCGCAGAAGCGCCTTGAGCGGTGCGTTTCCGGAGCCGGCGGCGACCGCCTCGTGGAACTCCCGGTCGAGTTCGAGGAAGCGCGCGACGTCACCCCGACGGCCACTCAGCTCACTGAGGCGTTGCGCGCGCTCCCCGACGTGGTCGAGCTGCTCCGGCGTCGCGTTGGTCGCGCAGAGCGCCGCCGCCCCGCTCTCGACGACGCTGCGCGTGTCGTACAGCTGGAGGCGCAGCGCATATGGCGGCTCGACATCCTGGAACGCATGCGCGATCTGCGGCGAGAAGAGGTCCCAATCCTCGGGCGGCAACACGACCGCGCGTCGGCCCTGCTGGGCGGCGACGACGTGAAGAGAGCCCAGCATGCGGAGGGACTCGCGCGCGACCACTCGGCTCACCGAGAAGCGCTCCACCATCTCGCCTTCCGACGCGAACGGCGTCCCCGGCGGGTACCGGTTCGAGACGATGTCAGACAGCAGCTCGATGACGAGCTGATCGCTCAGGCGATGCCGCGTCAGGCGCGTCACCCGAGCCGGAGCCGACGCTACGGTGCCGGCGACGGCGGGCTCCCTTCCGGCCCGTGGCATCGGGACTCCCATGGCGAGGGCAGTGTAGCAGGCATAACTGCTAGGCAGTCATGTGCGTCCGGTCTCGGGAGGAGGAATGGTCGGAACGTCCCGAACCCACCGACCCGTCCAGTCACCCCTCGCGCCGCATTGAGTCTGAACGCGCGACCAGACCGTTCATGCGATCAGGAGTTGGCAACGTAGCAGCCATGCTGTTATGATCGCGCCGCTCGGAGATCGCATGCGCAGGGCAGACGCGGGTTGGGTGCCGGCGACCCCCAGTCCGGTCTGGAATCGTGGAGGTCCGGAGATTGGGAGGCGAGTCGAAATGACGCGCGAGAGCGGAAGGATCGTGCGATCGGGGTCCGGGCTGGGGAGCCGGGTCAGCCGCCGCGACGTGCTGCGCACCGGGGCGCTGGGCGGCATGGCGCTGGCCGCCCCGTGGGTCCTCCAGGCGTGCGGCAGCTCCCCGAGCAGCGCGGCTCAGGGCAATGCGAAGACTCCCAAACGCGGGGGCAGCCTCATCTGGGCGATGGACGAGGATCCCGTCAACCTCGTCCCGCTGGGCATGACGAACACGAGTAACTACTGGGTCACCTCACTGATCTACGAGTCGCTCACGATGTTCGACCGTACTCTGGCCATTAAGCCCGGTCTCGCCGAATCCTGGGAGACGCCGGACGACCTCACCTACATCTTCAAGTTGCGCAAGAATGTGAGGTTCCACAGCGGGAAGGCCTTCGGCTCCGATGACGTGCTGTACTCGCTGAAGCAGCAGAAGAATCCGCCGCCGCCGGGCAGTGTGACCGCCTACTACCCCAAGATCGCGTCGGTGGAGGCGATGGATCAGTACACGGTGAAGATCTCGCTCTCGCAGCCTGACACCACCGTTCTCGGTTACTTCGCGTGGAACGAGTATTCCCACATCATCCCCAACGGCCTTTACGAACGCATCGATCCGAGGACCCAGTCTGACGGGACGGGACCGTTCAAGCTGGTCGAGTACGTACCCAACGACCACGTGACGCTGGCCCGTAACACCGGTTACTGGAATTCGTCGCTGCCCTACCTCGACAACCTCACCATGAAGGTGCTCCCCGACGAGCAAACTCGTCTGGCCGCCCTGCAATCGGGCGCCGTCGACGGCAGCAACGACATCACGGCCGACTCCGCCCGCACGGTGAGCGGGTACAACTCGCTGCAGGTGCTGAAGGGGCTGACCGCGGCGTTCTGCGAGATGGAGCTCACGATCCATGGCGACGGCAAGCCGTGGGATCAACTGAAGGTGAGGCAGGCGATCAACAAGGCGATCGATCGCCAGGAGATCATCGACAAGGTCTTCGGTGGCGATGCCGTCTACACCAGCAAGATCCCGGCCGGCTACGGCGAGTGGGCGATCTCGCCGACCGCGTTGAAGTCGAGCTGGCAGAAGTACGACCTCGCCGGTGCCAAGAAGCTGATGGCCGAGGCGGGCATGTCCAGCGGTTTCTCGGTGCAGCTGCAATCGATCTCACAGCCGGCCTCGTACACCGAGAACGCGCAGGTGATCAAGGCCCAACTGCAGAAGATCAACATCAATGTCAACGTCCAGCCGCTCGAGATCGCCACCTTCGGGATCAACAACGCGAACGGCAGCTTCCAGTGGCAATCGACGGGACGCGGCATGCGCGGGGATCCCAGCGAGTTCTTCACCGACTTCGATCCCGCCGGCTCGATCTACCAGGCCTGGTTCAAGGGTGGTTACGACAGCTCCGCGATCACGGCGTCGGTGAAGCAGGCCATGACCACCGTCGACGCCGCCAAACGCAAGCAGGTCTACGACCAGATGCAGCAGACCGTGCTCACCGATCTGCCGACGATTCCGCTGGTCAATCCGATGCAGTACCACATCGTCCGCAGCCGGGTGCACGGCATGTACGTCGACTATGGCGGCCTCCTCAGAGGCTTGACCGTGACCTGGGTCGACTGACCCCCTGCGTGGACCGCGCTGATGCTCCAGCACGCGATCCGGAGAGTCCTGCTCGTCATCCCGACCTTGTTCGGGATGTCGGTGCTGATCTTCGGCATGGTGCGACTGCTACCCGGCGACGTGGTGACCGCGCTGCTGAGCGGGGACGTCGGCGTCACCAAGGCGAAGCAGGCGGCGCTGCGCCGCTCGCTGGGCCTCAGCGATCCCATCCCGGTGCAGTACTGGAACTTCGTCAAGGGGTTGGTCACCGGACACCTCGGGAACTCGCTCGTGAGCGGTCGCCCCGTTTCCTCGATCCTGCTCGGCGCTCTCCCGATCACCTTCGAGCTGGCGCTGCTCGCCGGGTTGCTGGCGATCGCCGTCGGGGTCCCGCTGGGCGTCGTCTCGGCGGTGCGCCCGAACGGGTTGATCGATCTGGCGGCGCGGGTCAGCGGGCTGGCCGGGGTGGCAGTCCCCAACTTCTGGCTGGCCACCCTGATCCTGCTCGGGACCTCACTCCTCTTCCACTGGATCCCACCGGTCGTCTGGGTCTCGTTTTTCGAAGCTCCCGCCGGCAACCTGGAAGAGGTCTTCATCCCCGTGATCGCGATCTCGCTCTACCCGATGGCGATCGTGATGCGAATGGCGCGGGCGAGCATGCTGGAAGTCCTGAACGAGGACTTCGTCCGCACGGCGCGCGCCAAGGGCGCCGGCCCGTTGCGTGTCGTGTTCAGGCACGCCCTGCGCAACGCCGTCATCCCCGTCATCACCGTGATCGGCTTCGAGGTCGGGAGCCTGCTCAGCGGAGCGACGGTGATCGAGGTCATGTTCGGGTTGCCGGGTATCGGCTACACCATGCTGCAGGCCGTCTACACCCGCGACTACCCGGTGGTCGAGGTGACGGCGATCGTCCTCGCGTTCACGTTCGTGCTCGTCAACACGTTCGTCGATCTGCTCTACGGGGTCGTTGACCCGCGGATCGAGCAGCGATGACCCAGGTCGAACCGCTGCTCGAGGCGAAGCCCGGGGCGGCTGCCCCCGCGGTGGGCGGCGTCTGGTGGCGACGCGGCACGATCAGCCCGATCGGCGTCGCCGGCGCCGTGATCATCGCGCTGAACGTGCTGGCTGCCCTGGTCGGCTCGCTGCTCTGGCGCGTCGACCCCAACAGCCAGGCTGCGACCCGTCTCCTCTCGCCCAGCCTGGGGCATCCGCTGGGCACCGACGAGCTGGGGCGCGACACCCTGGCGAGACTGCTCCACGGCGCGCAGGTCTCGCTTCAGGTCGGTTTGGTCGCCGTCCTCATCGCGCTCGTCGCCGGCACCGTCCTCGGGCTGGCGGCGGCGTACTACCGGGGCGCGGTCGACGCGATCCTGATGCGGATCGTCGACATCCTGTTCGCGGTTCCCTGGCTCGTGCTGGCGATCATGATCGCGGGCCTGCTCGGGCCGAGCCGGACCAACGCGATGATCGCGGTCGGCATCATCTACACGCCCGCGTTTGCGCGGGTGGTCAGGGGAAGCTCGCTCTCGATCCTCGCGCTGCCGTTTGTCGAGGCATCCCGAGCACTCGGATCGTCCGGGGGGCACATCGTGCTCCGGCACCTGCTGCCCAACATCGTCGCCCCGCTGATCGTGCTGTCCAGCGTGTACTTCGGCGGCGCCGTGCTCGCGGCGGCCACGCTCAGCTTCCTCGGGCTCGGCATCCAACCGCCCGAAGCGGACTGGGGCAGCATGCTGAACGGGGCCCGGTCCTACATGGTCCTCGCTCCCTGGCTCGCGATCTTCCCGGGGCTGGCCATCGTCTTCGTCGTCTTCGGGTTCAACCTGCTCGGCGACGGTCTGCGGGACTGGCTGGACCCCAAAGGACGATGACGCAATTCGATGACCGACGCCGGTTTCCGCTCGTCGCAAACAGCGGTGAGTGAGGAGGTGCAGGCAACGTGTCGCTGATCGGTTACGTGAGCGACGAGCGGTTCGTCGCTCTGAGCGACGTCGCTGTGGAACTGGTGGCGGGCGAGCGCCGGTTCCGCACGCGCTCCAGCGCGAGCGGCGCCGTCGAAGCAGACGTGCCGCCAGGGCGATATCTCGTCACGCTGGCGGCGCCGGGCTTCGGACCCAAGCGCGTCGAGATCGAGGTCGGCGGCGCCGCCCTCCACCAGTTCCGGCTGCTCTCCGACCAGATTCTCGGTTACGTATGGCCGAAGTGGGTGCGCGGCGGCGAGGCCGGCGAACCACGCGTGCACAGCCCGGAGCCCTACCGGCTGAGTCTGCGGCGGTATGGCGTGGCGGCGGAGGAGGAGCGGCTCATCGGCTGGTTCGACGAGCACGGCCCGCGGGCGATGGTGCAGGTGACGCCGGACGGCGACTACACCCAGGAGGGGGTGGGCTGGAACCGCCTCGGCTACGCCAATGCGAGCTACCGGCCGACCGTGTCCGCTCCCGAGCGTTCCGGTCTCTACTACTTTCACGCCGAGACCGAGACCGGACGCGGCTTCAGCTTCCCCTGGGTGGTCGCCCCGGCCCGTCCGACGGCGCCGATCGCCGTGCTCGCGTCGACCAACACCTGGAACGCCTACAACAACTTCGGCGGCCGCAGCAACTACATCAATGCCGCAGGGCTTCCCGACCTGCCGACGGTGGTCGCCCGCCACGACCTCGCCCGCTATCTCGACGGCACGTTCAGCGAGCACGCACCTGCCGACCAGCGCTACCCTCCGCTCTCCTTCGAGCGTCCCGAGCCGCTGAACCAGGTTGGTCCTCGAGAGCGGGCGGACGATCCTATCCGCGGCCGCCAGACCTGCCATCTGGCACCCGCCGAATGGCGGCTGTTGAGCTGGTTGGAGCGGCAGCGACTTGCCTATGACCTCTACGCAGAGGCGCAGCTCCACGACGGGACGCTCCAACTCGACCGCTACCGAGTCCTGATCCTCAATGCCCATCCCGAGTACTGGTCACGCGCGATGGTGACATCGGTCTCGGAGTGGGTCGAGCAGCGGCGAGGCCGGCTGCTCTACTTGGGGGGCAACGGGCTCGATTGCGAGGTCGAATTCGTGCCGCCCGATCGGCTGCACTTCCTGACCCAGGACCCGGACCCCGACGGACCGCACGATTCCCGCATGCATCGCACCTTTGCCTCTCCGACGGGGCTGCTCGGTGTCACCTTCACCCAGGCGGGTGCGATGACGTCGGCACCCTACCGGGTCGTCGATGCCGATCATTGGGTGTTCGCCGGCACCAGGCTGGCGAATGGCGAGCGGTTCGGCGAGGCGAGCTTGCACGAGCGCTGTCCAGGCGGGGCCTCGGGTCACGAGACCGACAAGATGAACGCCAACTCGCCCCCGGGTACCCACCTCCTGGCCAAGGGCTGCAACGTCGACGACGGTGGCGCCGAGATGGTGATCCGGCAGACGCCGAGCGGCGGAGCGGTCTTCGCCGTGGGCTCGATCACCTGGCCGGCGAGCATCCTGGTCGACCCCGCCGTCGCCGGCATCACCCGGAACGTGCTGGACCGATTCCTCGTCGGCGCGCCGGTCGCCGCCGGCGAATCGGGCCAGGGAGGCGACGATGCCGACCGCTGAGATCGCGGTGCGCGAGGCAGGCCCCGACGATGCCGCCGCAGTAGCCGAGCTGCTCACCCAACTCGGCGCGGTCGGCGTCGACCCGGCGGAAGCCGAGCGGAGATTGGCGCGAGGCGCAGAACGGGTCCTGCTCGCGGTCGCCGACGGTCGTCCGGCCGGGCTGGTCGCGGTGATGCGGTCGCTCTACCTGGGCCACGCCGAACCGTCCGCCCATGTGACCGCGATGGTCGTCGGTGACGCGTTCCGCCGCCGGGGCATCGGGCGACGGCTGATGGTGGCCGCGGCCGAGGCCGGGCGGTCGATGGGTTGCGCCGGGATCGAGCTGACGAGCGCGCTGACGCCGCAACGGGAGGCGGCGCACGCATTCTACGCCGCCCTCGGCTACCAGCGGACGTCGTACCGGTACTGGCTGCCGCTGTCATGACCACGCTGACGGGAGGTGGATGGCGTCCGGACCGCAGCCCGGAGGCAACCATAGCTGCTATGCAGCTACGATGCGTTGTTAGCTGCGGTCGCGCCGGCCGGCCCAGGCACGGTGACCGCGGGCCATCCGGCCCGGAGGAGGGACGATGAGCGCAGGAACGTCGCCGAGACGACTGGTGGCTTGCGGATGAGCAGCCATGCCACCACGCACCAGCAGCTGTCGGCACGAGCCGCCGAGGCGATCCCGGGCGGGGTCAACAGCGGCCAGCGGCAGGTGCCGGGACTCGAGGATCTGGTCATCACCAGCACCGCCGGCGCCACCTTCACCGACGACCGGGGGAGGACCTTCACCGACTATCACGCGGCGTTCGGGCCGCCGCTTCTCGGGCACTGCGATCCCGACGTCGATCGAGCGGTCGCTGCCGTCGGCGGGCGCCTCGACAATCCGGGGGTCGGGGTCACCGACGTCGAGATCGAGCTCGCCGAGCGACTGTGCGGGCTGGTGCCGTCGGTGGAGCGCGTCCTGCTGACCATGACCGGCAGTGAGGCGACGTTCCACGCGTTGCGGCTCGCTCGCACCGCGACCGGGCGCCGCTATGTGCTGAAGTTCCAGGGCTGCTATCACGGCTGGCACGACTCGGTCGCGATGAACGTGATCTCGACCCCGGATCGAGTGGGCGCTCAGGATCCGATCTCGGGCGGCATTCTGCCGGAAGTGCTGGAGGCCACGATCGTGGTCCCCTTCAACGACGCCGCTGCGGTGCAACGCGCGCTCGAGGCGCATCGGAACGACGTCGCTGCGATCATCGTCGAGCCGATCCCGCACAACGTGGGCGCGCTGCTCCCGGTCCCCGGCTTCCTGGAGCGCCTCCGCGAGCTCGCCACCTTGCATGGGACCGTCCTCGTTTTCGACGAGGTGATCACCGGCTTCCGTCATGGCCTCGGCGGGTACCAGCAGCTCTGCGGGGTGACGCCGGATCTGACTACGCTCGGCAAGGCGATGGCCAACGGCTGGCCGATCTCCGCGCTCGGTGGCCGGGCCGATCTGATGGATCAATTCAGCACCACGCCCGGCCATCCCGCCTTCTTCGCCGGGACTTTCAACGGTCATCCGGCGATGGTGGCGGCGGCGCTCGCGACGATCGACAAGCTGCAGCGGGAGCCCGTCCACGAGCACGTCTTTCGCCTGGGCGCCCGGGCTCGCCAGGGATTGACCGAGGTGTTCGACAGCCTGGACGTGCCCGCCGTGGTCACCGGCTTCGGCTCCGTCTTCGTCACCTACTTCCTGCAGGGACCACCCAAGTCCTATGACGATCTCCTCGCCAACGACGCCGGCCTCTTCTGCGACTACCGGCGAGAGCTGATGCAGGACGGCATCTTCGAGCTGCCCCTGAATCTGAAGCGAAGTCACTTCTCCTATGCGCACACCGAGGACGACGTCGACCGGTTGCTCGCGGCGACGGAGCGTGCGGTACGAACCGTGCTCAAGCGTCGCGGACAGCTGTGACGAACACGCTCGTGAAGGTGCCGGGTCGATGAGGATCCTCGACCTCGAGACGATCCCGGTTCGAGTGCCGATCGACCCCGGGCTCGCCATCATCGGCTCGCGGGGCGGGCACACCGAGTCGCCGTTCCTGCTGCTTCGGATACGGACCGACGAGGGTCTGGTCGGGATCGGTGAGGTGTCGTGCACACCGGTCTGGAGCGGCGAGGACCAGGTGGCCGCCGCGCACCTGATCCACACCTACCTGGAGCCGGTGCTGGTCGGGCAGGATCCGCTCGACCTGGCTCGCCTGGCGACCGCGATGGAACGCCGGCTGGCCGGCAACCCGTTCACGCGGGCCGGCGTCGAGATGGCCCTGTGGGACCTCCTCGGCAAGGCGGCCGGGCTGCCGCTCTACCGGCTCTGGGGAGAAGCGCAGCGTGACTTCGTGCCGACCAAGTTCTCGGTCTCCGGGCAGGCGCCGGAGCGGGCGGCCGAGATCGCCTGCTGGGCGGTCGAGCAGGGCTTTACCGCGATGAAGGTCAAGGTCGGGCGGGACCTCGCGGGAGACCTCGCCCGCGTGGCGGCGGTGCGCGAGGCGATCGGACCCGAGGTGCGGCTCGGCGTGGATGCGAACGGTGGCTGGACTCCGTGGGTCGCGCTGGAAGCGGTGCACCGGCTCGCCGACTACGACGTGTTCTTCATCGAGCAGCCGGTCGCTCCGCACGACGTGAACCAGCTCGCGTCCGTGCGAGCCCGCAGCGCGGTGCCGATCCTGGCCGACGAGAGCGTGAACACGGTGTACGACGCGATGGCGATCGCCCGGGCCGGTGCCGCCGATGCGTTCTCGATCTACGTCGGCAAGGGTGGCGGCCTGGGCATGGCCCGGCGCATCGGCCAGCTGGCGGCCGCCGCCGGACTCGCCTGCACGGTGGGCAGCAACCTCGAGATGGGAGTCGCGAGCGCGGCCATGATTCACCTCGGCATGGTGCTGCCGCCGGGCTCGGTCGAGACCTTCCCGTGCGACATCCTGAGCATGTTCCTGTACGAGGACATGCTCCTCACCGAACCCTTGCCGGTGACGGCGGGAAAGGCACTCCCCCCGAACGGACCCGGACTGGGGGTCGAGCTGGACCAGGCGAAGTTGGAACGCTACCGCGTCCGTTGAGGGCGCGGCGGTCGAGGGAGAAAGGCTGTGATCTTCGACATCCATACGCACACACCGACCCACCGTCACGCCGTACCCGAGGCCGAGGAGTTCTGGAGCACGGTGAACCGTCCCGACCGTGCCGCCAAGACCACGGTCAGCTATGCCGAGTACGACGCCGCGGCCAAAGAGGCGGGCGTGGACGTGTCGGTCGTCTTCAACATCGCGACGCAGGACCCGGGCCGGGACACGCTGCTTCCCGCCGATCCGGCGCGGATCAACGACACGACGGCGGAGTTCGTGGCCGACGCACCGGACCGAAGGATCGGCTTCCTGTCCGTCCACCCCCTGGTTCCGGGCGTACTCCAGGAGATCGAGCGGTCGGTCGAGGATCTGCGGCTGAAGGGGATCAAGCTCGGTCCCAACTACCAGAACTTCGATCCTCTTTCGGACGAGGCCGAGGTGGTCTATGCCGAAGCCGAGAGGCGCCGGCTGCCCATCCTCTTTCATCAGGGCGCCTCACCGGTCCGCGCGGCGCCGCTGCAGTACGCCCACCCGCTGACCGTCGACGTGATCGCGAGCCGGCACCCGGAGTTGCGCATCGTGATGGCCCACATGGGCCACCCGTGGCAGGCGGACACCGTCGTCGTGATCCGCAAGCACCCGAACGTCTACGCCGACGTCTCGGCGCTCTACTACCGACCCTGGTCGTTCTACAACGGCATGCGCCTGGCCACCGAGTGGAGCGTGCTGTACAAGCTGCTGCTCGGATCCGACTACCCGATCATCACCCCCAAGGAGACGATCGACGGCCTGCGCAACGTCAACGACCCCATCCGCAGCGCCGGGTTGCCGACGGTTCCCGAGGACGCTCTCGAGGAGATCATCGAGCGCGATTCCCTGGCCCTGCTCGGGCTGGAGGACCCACGCCCATGAGCGTCGGTTGGGAGAGGTCAGAAACTATCCGGGAGTGCTGACCAAGCGGCGCGGAGATCTGCGGGCGCTGGTTCGGCAGCGTAGGTCGGCAAGGTCGGGCAGGCAGGAGCGATCGGGCGGGAAGCCCGGAGCCAGGAGGAAGGAACCCAGATGGTGATCACGGACGTCGAAGCCCTCATGCTGCGGCAGCCCGGGGACCGCGACACGAGCGCGGCCGATGGCAGCCAGGACGCGCTGGTGGTGCGGATCCACACCGACGAGGGCATAACCGGCATCGGCGAGGTGGATTCGATCCCGCTCGTCGTCAAGGCGGTCATCGAGGCCCCCGCTTCCCACAAGATCGCGACCGGCCTGCGCTCGCTCCTGCTGGGTCAGAATCCGCTCGAGATCGGCCGGCTCTGGCGGCGGATGTACGAGGGTTCGCTCTACTTCGGCCGGCGTGGCGTCGTGCTCCACGCCATCAGCGGCCTCGAGATCGCACTCTGGGACATCGCCGGCAAAGCGGCGGGGAGGCCGATCCACGAGCTCCTGGGAGGCGCTCGACGCCGGCGGATCCGAGCCTATGCGAGCACCTTGATGCCAGAGTCGCCGGCTCAGGTCCGCCATGTCGTCGAGGCCCAGCGGGAGGCCGGGTTCGGCGCCGTGAAGCTCGGCTGGGGTCCCCTCGGGCAGGACGCCGACCTCGACGTGGCGCTGGTCGCAGCAGCGCGCGAGGCCGGCGGTTCGGATTTCGACCTCATGATCGACATCGGCAAGGGTTGGACGAGCGCACGGGATGCGATCGGCCGCGTGCGCCGGATGGCCCCCTCCAGACCGTACTGGATCGAGGAGCCGTTCATGCC
>JBAPVZ010000193.1:0-4849 GCA_049283435.1 Candidatus Dormiibacterota bacterium | reverse complement strand
GGGCCGGCCGCCCCCACGATCAAGCCCGCCGAGGGACCGGCAGTCCTCTAGATCCGCGCTGCATCGATCTCGCCGCCCATGTTTCACGTGAAACGCTCACCCCGCGGCTGCCCGGAGCCGGTGAGCAGGAAGATGGCAATCACGTTTGGGGGCAGTGCCGCTTCTCTGCGGCGAGGCTCGATCCGCCAGGCGTCCGCCCCCGAGACCGCGCGGGGAGCGCGGCCAGGCGCGAACCGCGCCAAGGGAGCGTGGCCGGAAACTCGGCGAGAGATTGGGCATCCACTCCCGGTGGGAGTTGCGTGAGATCGGGTCGAAGACGCGAGCACCGGAGGGAGCGCAGCGGTCCCTTCGTGACCGAGGAGCGGAGTGGCTGAGGCCCTTCCCCCGGTGGGGTTGCGTGCCTCGGCCTTCAAGGTCGGTTGAGCCTTTTCGGCCGCGCGCCTGGCACGAACACCGTGGCCGCCGCGACGAAGTCTGCGATCAGCCCGGATGTTTCACGTGGAACACGGCCCGCAGCTTGTCGCCGGGCGGCCGCGTTCCTACGCGTCCAGCAGTCGCGACAGCAGCCGCTCGAGCTCCTGCGGCGACTCGTAGCGGAGCGTCACGCGGCCCTGGACACCAGAGCCGGTGATCTGAGCCGTGTCACCGAACTGAGCACGCAGCCGATCGCGCGTGTCCCGCAGCGGATCCGCCCGCCGCTGCCGCGGCACGCGCGCCTGTGCCTTCGTGAAGTCCTGCACCCACCGCTCGGTCTGCCGCACGGAGAGGTTCTTGGCGAGAATCACCTTCAGTCCGTATTCCTGGTCGTCCAGCGAGGGAAGGCCGACGAGCGCCCGTGCGTGCCCCGCCGTGATGGCGCCGGCTGCCGTCGCCGAGATCACCGCCGGTGCGGCGGTCAGCAGCCGGAGCGCGTTCGTGACCGCGACCCTCGTCTTGCCGAGCTGAGCCGCCGCCCGCTCGTGCGTGAGGCCGAAGGTGCCGACCAGGCGCTCGATGCCGCGCGCCTCTTCGATCGGATCGAGGTCCTCGCGCTGCAGGTTCTCGATGAGGCCGAGCACGAGACTCTCCGGCCCCTCGACCGAATCGCGAACGATCGCGGGGACGTGGTCGAGCCCGGCGTCCTTGGCCGCCCGCCAGCGTCGCTCACCGGCAATCAGCGTGAAGCCGTCGTCGACCCGGCGCACGAGGAGCGGCTGCAGCAGCCCGTGCTCCCGGATCGACTGCGCGAGCTCCCGCAGCGGCTCGGGGGCGAACCGCCGGCGGGTCTGCTCCTCCGAGGGTCGGACGAGTTCGAGCAGAAGCCACTGCGGGGTCCCCGACTCCCCCTCGGCCTCGCCCTCGGGCGTCGTCGGGATCAGCGATTGCAGGCCTCTGCCCAGGCGGCCTCGGGATGGACTCACGGCATCGGCTCCTTCGCGATCGTCAGCGACAGGCGGATCAGCAGCTCCTCGGCCAGTTGTCGGTAGGCGACCGCACCGCGGCAGGCCGGATCGTAGCGCGTGACCGGGAGGCCGTGACTCGGCGCCTCGCTGATGCGCACATTGCGCGGGATCAGCGTCCGCAGCACGCGGTCCGGGTAGGCGCGCCGTACCTCCTGCAGGACCTCCCAGGCGAGCGTCGTGCGGCTGTCGAACAGCGTGAGCAGGATGCCGCCGAGCACGAGGCGCGGATTCAACCGCACCCGGACCAGCTGCTGGGTATGCAGGAGATGCGAGAGCCCTTCGAGCGCGAAGTACTCGGCCTGGAGCGGGACGAGCATCTCACTCGCCGCGGTGAGACCGTTGATCGTCAACAGCCCGAGCGACGGCGGGCAGTCGACGAGCACGACGGCGACGCCGGCGGGCAGGTCGTCGAGGGCGTCGCGCAATCGATGCTCGCGCGCCGGCTGGGCGGCGAGCTCGATCTCCGCTCCTGCCAGCCCGCTGTGCGACGGCACGAGCTCGAGTCCGGGATTCGACGTCGGGACCAGCACGTCCGGCACCCTCGCGTCGCGAAACAGCACCTCGTAGATGCCCGGACGCTCCTGCTCGGGATCCACGCCGAGACCGCTCGTGCTGTTGGCCTGGGGATCGAGATCGACGACGACGACCCGATGCCCGAGGTCCGCGATCGCGGCGCCGAGATTGATCACCGTCGTCGTCTTGCCGACGCCGCCCTTCTGGTTGACGACGGCGATCACGGGCGCCCGGTCAGCGCGACGGCCGGTCGTCTCCCGATCCGACGCGGACGGCGGCGCCTCGTCATTCCGCATCGAGCACCTCGGGTGGCAAAGGCCCCTTTCGGAGCCTGAAGTCCACAGGTATCAACATCTTGTACCCAATCTGTGGAAAGCCCCCACGATCTGGGAACCGTGCAAGCTTCCCTTGGGCGCCAAGCCTACCAGCGACGGCCCGCCACCGCGGTTTCACGCGTGGAGGCTGGGTCGTGCGGCATCCCGGCAGCCAAGCCTGGGGCCCATCTGCATGCGCGTCAACCCGGCCTGCAAAGCGCAAATGCGCCTCACCCGGTCGTCCGGTCGGGCGACCGCCGGCTGAGCCCGATGCCGGCGCCCACCGCAGCGAGGAGCAACGCCTCCGCCGCGAGCCCGGGCCAGGCGAGCGCGGATGCCGCGAGCTGCGCCGCGGTGATCGCGTTGTAGGCGACGTGGCAGATCATCGAGGTCGTCGTGTTGGTGGCGGCGCGCAGGCCGCCCAGGCCGAAGGCGAGCACGAGGACCGCCAGCTCGTCGATCGAGATCCCGTACTGCGTGTGCACGAGCGCGAACACGATCGCGGTCCACACGATGCCGAGCCGAGGCTGCAGCGCGCCGCGGAACAGCGTCTCCTCGCAGATGCCGGCCGCCAGCGCGATCGTCGTGATGCCGAGCGGCGTGCCGATCCCGCCGTAGAGCTTGCCCGTCGCGGCGCCGACCCGAGCGGCCGTGCCCGGTGTCAACACCTGCTGGACGGTGTCGGCGCCGAGGCTGAACAGATAGAACCCGCCCGCGCACGCGAGGCCGAGGCAGACGTGCCACCAGCGGGGCCGGACCAGACCGAGGCGCGTCAGCGCCGCGCCGGGGCCGCGCCGCATGAAGATGCCGACGCCGAGCAGCGCGGCGAGCAGGAAGGGAAGCTCGTTGAGGACGAGATCGCTGGGAGAGACGGCGGTCGACGAGGCGACCTGCGCGAGGACGTTCCCTCCGAGCTGGAGGCCGGCCTGGCTCGCCGCGATCACGAACGTGAAGCCGAGCGCGGTCGCGTCGAGCACGCTCGAGCGCTCGATGGGCCAGAAGCGGGCGACCCGGGCCCGGACGGGCGCCAGCGCGAGCGACGCCATCGCCGTTCCGCCGGCGGCGAGCCCGACGCCGTAGCCGGCGTTGGAGCCTGCCGAGGCGAGCCCCAGCAATGCCGTCGCCACCCCGACTACCGCCAGGAGGCCCCAATACCACCAGGGAGGTAGCCCTGGCCTCGCCGCCGGCAGCGCCGCCGCGTTCGCGAGCAGGATCAGGACCAGGGGCAGGAAGGCGAGCACCTGGCTGGAGGTGACGAGCGCGACGCTCGACACCGCGAGCGGCAGGCCCGGCACGGCCGGAGTATACGGTCGGCAGCCACGTACAATGCGTCGTCGGATGACCCAACCGGACGCTGGTTCCTCGCCTGACGCCGGCCGAGCGCAGGGGCTGGACCGCCGGGCGCGGGCTGAGCGCCCCGATGCCGAGACTCGCCGGTCGCTGCTGGCGGCGGCTGCGAAGGGCGACCAGGCAGCGCGCGAGTCGCTGCTCGAGGTCCACCTCGACCTCGTGCTGGAGGCGGCGCGTGCCCGTGCCCAGGGTGGCGGGGAGGCGCTGACCAGTGCCGATCTCTTCCAGGAGGGAACGATCGGCCTGCTGTCGGCGATCGACGCCTACGCCTCGTCGGGGGAGGGCGAGTTCGAGGCCTACGCCCGTGGCCGCATCGCGAGCGGGATGGACGCCGCCGAGGCAGCGGAGACGGACGCGCGTGAGGAGAGCCGGGAGCTGATCCAGGCGGCCGAGCAGTACGAGCGCGCGGAGGTGGCGCTGCACAAGGAGCAGGGCCGTCCCCCGACGGGCGAGGAGCTGGCCCGGCTGCTCGGTTGGACTGCGGCGAGGACGGCGGAGGTGGCCGAGATGATCGTCAACGCTCGCCGGCAGCACGATGAGGAGCTGCTCCAGTACCTCGATCCGGAGGACGTCAGCCAGGAGGAGCTGCAGCGCCTCCTCGACGAGCGGGCCGAGTCCGGCTCCGACGGCGAGCAGCGCGGAGGATGAGCGCGCTGCGGCGAACGCCGCTCTACGCCAGCCATGCCGCTGCCGGCGGACGTCTCGTGGACTTTGCCGGGTGGGAGATGCCGCTCCAGTACACGAGTGTCAAGGCGGAGGAGGAGGCGGTTCGCTCCCACGCCGGGCTGTTCGACGTGAGCCACATGGGCCGCTTTCGGCTCCGGGGCGACGGCGTCGAGGCATTCCTGCAGTCGATGGTGACGAACGACCTCGGCCGCATCGGGGACGGCCAGGCCCAGTACAACCTGCTCTGCAATGACGACGGCGGCGTGCTCGACGACCTCGTCGTCTACCGCGGTGAGCCCTGGCGTCTGGTCGTCAACGCGGCGAACCGGGAAGCGGACCTCGCCTGGCTGCGCGAGCACGCGCCGGCCGGCATCGCGATCGACGACGTCAGCGCCGACTCCGCGCTGATCGCGCTCCAGGGGCCCGACGCGGCGTCGTTGCTGCCGGTGTCCGGGGTCGACCTGGCGTCGGTCGGGTTCTTCGGGTGGACGCAGGGCATCGTCGCCGGCGTCGCCGACGTGCTCATCTCGCGGACCGGGTACACCGGGGAGGACGGGTTCGAGC
>JBAPVZ010000192.1:0-2308 GCA_049283435.1 Candidatus Dormiibacterota bacterium | reverse complement strand
GCGGAGAATGCCCCCGCGGCATCGCGGAAGGTGCGGCCCGACAAGTCGATGGTTGAGGCGGTAGGCCCGGCGATCAACTCCCAGGCCACCTGGTCGCCGAGCCGGTTTTCGATCTCCTCGGCCAGCTGACGTTGGGCACCCGCCGCGGTGGCGTCTCGCGCCCACAGCAGGAGGGTGTGCCCGCCGTGACGCAGCAGCTCGTGGAGTCGCATCGGGTAGGCGATCGGATCCTGCCGCAACCCGTTCGCGTCCGGAGCGCGCTGGCCGGGGACCGGGCCTGCCGCCAGGCGGCCCTCGGGGTCGTCCTCGCCGACGAGGGGGCTGTCAGGGTAGCCGACGAGCAGCTGCGCTTCCCGGGCCAGCATGGTCGCGAGATCGGTCTCCCCTGCCCCGATGCCCGAGCGCGCCGAGCGCACCGTGCGGCCGACGACCTCCTCGCCGACCGGATGCCGCTCGGCATCGTAACTCTCGAGCAGGCCCTCGGCGGCCGACCCGCGCACCGCCAGAGCCAGCTTCCAGGCCAGGTTGTAGGCGTCCTGCACCCCGGTGTTGAGGCCCTGCGCGCCGGTCGGCGGATGGATGTGCGCCGCGTCGCCGGCGACGAACACCCGCCCCACGCCGTACCGATCGACCAGCCGGTGGCTGATCCGGAACACCGACGACCAGCGCATGTTGGAGGCGGTCGTGGCCTGCGGCGAGAGCCGGTCGAGGACAGCCTGAATGTGGTGCAGCTGGGGTGGCCGGCTGCCCTCCAGGCCGTGCGCGATGCCGTCCGCCGGGATGTCCTTCGTCGACAGCTCGTCCGGCACCAGCATCGACATCCGATAGCGCCTGTGCCCGGGCAGTGGAATGCACACCAGCAGGTCGTCGACCACGCCCTCGGTCTGATGCGAGGCGCGAATGCCGTACCCGGTGGGCATGTCCCAGTCGACCTCGACGTCGGCCAGCATGTACTCCTCGGCGAAGGCGCCGCCTTCGAAGGACAGGCCCAGACCCTTGCGGACCACGCTGTGGGCGCCGTCGCAGCCGACCAGGTAGGCCGAGGTGACGGTCCTCGGTCCTTCGGCGTCGCGAAGCGTCGAGGTCACCTCATCCTCGTTCTGCGCGAAGCCGAGGAACTCGACACCACGCCGGACCCGCGTCCCGTAACCGGCCAACGATTCGGCGAGGACACGCTCGGTCTCGTACTGGGGCAGCGCCAGGGATCGGTAGGGAACCTCGGCCGGCAACTGCAGGTCCAGCTGCGAGACCTGCACGCCGTCGACGAAGACGATCTGTCCACGGAGCATCAGCGCTGCATCGAGCGCGCGCCTGGCGAGGCCGGATGCGTCCCACAATTCAACCGTGCGAGGTTGGATGCCGACCGCTTTGGCGTACGGAGCCGCGGTCGCCAGCCGATCGACGACGATCACGTCGATACCACGGCGACGCAATTCGCCCGCCATCGTCAACCCGACCGGCCCGCCGCCGGCGACGAGCACCTCGGTATCCATGCGGTCCCACCGTACCGTGCCTGGCACGAACGTGGCCCCGGGACGAGCATCAGTTCGCCGGCACCAGCGTGGCAGATGTCGGAGGCTTCGCCGCCGAGCCGACGGTCGTGCCGGGTCGGTTGCCGGAGCCCCCTGATCGGTCCGCGACCGGCCAGACCCTGGCGGATCGTCCAAGGCCGCGCCCCCGCGGAAAGCGAGCCCGTTCAGCTGTGCTGGCCGGCCTGTGTCACGGTGCCCGGATCCGGCTGCCGGCGGGGTGAAGCCGACCGACATCGCAAACGTCACCGACATGTAGCAAACGTCGCCGACATGTAGAGAGTTCGCACGCGCGTGCGAGGCGTGCGGGCCACGGGATCAGCGCAATCAACACGTTTCGTCGGCCTCCCGCTCCTCGCGTTCGGCACCGGTGCACTCTCGCGCTCGAGTTCCTGATCGCGGGCTGCGCGGCGGTGCGGGGTGGGGACGCGGACGTTTGTCGAGCCGACTGCGATCGCGCCAGTCGCCGAGGGCATCGAGCACGATCTCGCGACGTCGGGCTACCCCGACCTCGACGCGCTGGCGCGGCTGATGGAGCCGTAGACGGGGCCCGGCTACACCGGCAGCACTGGCGCGCCGTAGACGCCGATCGTCGAGTCTCCCGTGACGATCACCATCCGCTCACAGAGTGCCTGCGCGATGAGCAGGCGGTCGAAGGGATCTCGATGGTGCATGCGCAGCCCGCCTCCCATGACGCCATGTCGCAGAGAGAGGGGGAGGATGGTGAAGTCCGCATCTTCGATCTGCTTCTCGAAATCGTCGGGCGCTTCGAGCTTCCC
>JBAPVZ010000191.1:0-5825 GCA_049283435.1 Candidatus Dormiibacterota bacterium | reverse complement strand
CCACGGGCGGGGCCTCCCCGGCGCCCACCTCGACCGCCAGCCGGACCACGGTCGCCTCGACGAGCAGGCGCGGCTCCGCATGCCGGCGGATCTCACCGTCCAGGTGCAGCAACCCGTCCAGGACCGCCGAGAGCCGGGCGCGGGCTCGAGCGTCGCGGCGGTCGATCGCGGCGACGAGCTCGTCGCGGCAGCGCTCCATCAGCCCGCGAACGACCTGGCGCAGCTCAGCGCCCGCCGCGTAGAGCTGCCCCAACGCCTGCAGCGCCGCCCCGGCGCTGCCCGCCAGCACGAGGTCCAGGAGCTCCGCGATCCGCGCCGGATCGGTCATCCCGAGGAGGTCGCGGGCGGCCACCTCGGTGATCGGCCCGTCCGCGAGCGGCACCAGCTGATCGAGCAGGCCGACCGCGTCCCGCATCGTCCCCTGCGCGACGTTCGCGATCACGGCCAGTGCACCGTCCTCGACGGCGACCTCCTCCCGCTCCGCGATGTGCCGCAGGCGGCCGACGATCTGCGCGTCGGTGAAGCGCCGGAACTGGAACTGCTGGCAGCGGCCGAGCACGGTCGCCGGGATCCGCGTCGCCTCCGTCGTGCAGAGGATGAACACCGCATGCTCGGGCGGCTCCTCCAGGGTCTTCAACAGCGCATTGAAGGCCTCCGCCGTCAGCATGTGGGCCTCGTCGATGATGTAGACCTTCTTGCCACCGACCTGCGCGGGCGCCAGGTTCACCTTGTCGCGCAACTCCCGGATCTCGTCGATGCCACGATTGCTCGCGGCGTCGATCTCGATCAGATCGAGCGCCGTGCCCGCTGCCATCGCGAGGCAGGAGGGGCAGGCGTTGCACGGCTCGGCGATCTCCGGTGCGCGGCCCGTGCAGTTGATCGCCTTCGCGAGCAGCCGCGCCGTCGACGTCTTGCCGGTGCCGCGCGTGCCCGAGAAGAGGTAGGCGTGGGAGACGCGTCCCGACGTGATCGCGCCACGCAGCGCGCGGATCACCGACTCCTGACCAACCAGGTCGGAGAACGTCTGCGAACGGTATTTCCGATAGAAGCTCTGGTAGGTCACGGGCGGTGATTCCTCGGGGGTGCGGGTGGCCGCGCACCCCTCTTCGATCCTGACGCTCACGGTGGCGCCGGTGTTTTCAGCTCCGGCCCGGATTTCTGCGGCACCCACGGGTTGCCTCCTTACCGCTGCTTCCTTCCAGACCTGACGGGATTCGGAGACCCGCGCTGCGCAGGTCCCGGCCTTCAACACCTTCCACATCGACGCGAGCCGCGAGGCCCGACCTCATGAGGGGAATTCGACCCGGCTATGGCGGATTGCCGGTACAGGGAACCGCCAGCTCCCCGTCTAGCGCGACCAGCAAGCAGTCTACCGGGTGCGGCCCGTCGCGAAACCCCGCGGGCGCGGTCCGAGGAGCGTTCCTAGCGCGGCGGTCCCGCCGATGCTTCTCGACGCAGCACGTGCCAGTTGGTCCAGGCGAGGTTGGCCCAGGCGCCGAGGGCAGTCACCGGAATCGCGATCTCGGCGACGGTGACGATCCAGGGCGCCCCGAGCCCGAGCCCGCGGACGAGCGCGATCGCGGCGAGCAGCACGGCGATGGACGCGGTCGAGAGCTGTCCCAGCGGCGAGTGGCGGAGCGCCGGATGGTAGCCCAGCAAGAGCAGCAGCGCGCCGGCGGCGGCGGGCAGCAGATAGCGGACGACGATGATCGCCGCGAGCCACGGGGGATAGGCGCCGCCGACCGCCAGGCCCGCCCCGGCGGCACCGAAGAACACACCGTCGACGACCGGGTCGAGCGCGCCGCCGAACCGGCTCACCTCCTCGCGGCGGCGGGCGATGTACCCGTCCGTGAGGTCGCTCAGCGCTCCGACCGCGACGGTTGTCGCCAGGCCCCCGAGCCCGGCCGGCGTAAGCACGTACGTGAACGCGATGCCGGCCAGGTAGGCGCGCGCGAGCGTCACCTGGTTCGCGACTCCGGGGATGAAGGTCCCGACGACCGCGATCAGCACGAACCAGCCGAGCACCGCCATCCCGTCGTGCGGGCGCACGACCCAGAGCCAGATGCCGGCACCGGCGAGCCAGAGCACCGCCGCCAGCACCCCGGGCGGACGCAGCTGCAGCGGCGGCAGGCGGCGGCGAGGCCTGACGAGCGGTGAGGATCGTCTCGGCGGCGGCACCGGCGCGGGCGCCACGTCGGCCGGCTCGAGCTCGGGCCGGCCGGGAGCCGGATCGGGCTCGCTCATCGCCATCCTCGCGGGGATCCCGTCATCGCACGGTCCTCGCGGCACAGTGCACCACACCGTCATTGTCGGTGGTGCGGGCCGAACCTGGGGCGCACCTACTAATGCAGCAGTCCGAGTGCCTCCGCACCCTGCATCGCCAGGCCGTCGATCGGGTACGCGAACACGCAGTAGGCGAGCAGGCAGGCGGCCGCGAGCAACGCGCCGAGCGCCCAGCCCGCCGGCACGACCCGCCGCCGCTCCTCCCCCTCCCCCTCGATCCAGATCAGCAGGAGGACGCGGAGCACGGCCCAGGTCGACAGCCCGACGCCGAGCAGCACCGCCGCGAGCAGCCAGGGCACGCCGCCGGTGTAGAGGGGCTCCCCGACGACGACGAGGCCGAAGAAGCCGGCGGCGGGCGGCGCTCCCGCGAGCGACAGCAGCGCGATCGAGAGTGCCAGCGAGCGCGCCGGCTGGCGGTGTCCCAGGCCGGCCAGCACCGCGCGGGGGCCGTCCAGGCCGGCCGCGAGCAGCGGCGCCACGCTCCCACCGACGACGAGGCCGCCGAGCAGGAACAGCGCGCCGCCGGTTCCCATCCGGTCGTGCACCGCAAGGCCGGCGAGCACCCAGCCCGTCTGCCCGACGACCAGCCAGGCGGCGAGTCCGCGCACCGAGCGGGCGGCCAGCGCGGCGATGCTGCCGAGCAGGGTCACGCCGACCGCGAGCAGCGCCAGGTAGGGCCCCCACACGCTGCCGGCGAGGAACACGCCACCGGCCAGTTTGGCGGCGACGACGAGACAGGTCGCGACGACCGGCCCCGCGAGCAGGCCGACCAGGAGCGGCGACGCCACGGTCCGCGCGCCGCGTCGTGCCCCCGGCTCGGCGAGGGCCGCCTCCTCGTCGCGGCCGGCCAATGCGAGCGCGAGCACGGGGAGCAGGGTCCCGCTCAGGGCGACGATCGCCAGGACGCCGCCCCCGACCGAGGTCGGCGTCCGCGGGAGCGCCGTCGCCAGGGTCGAGAGCCGCCAGGTGTGGAACGTGACGCCGAGCAGAGCGAACCCGACGCCGGCGACGAGGAGACCGAGCACGGCGCTGACGAGCGGGCCGCCCCGGCGCCGCGCAGGATCGAGCGCGAGCGGCAGGGTGACCGCACCGACGCCGAGCAGGAGTCCCAGCCAGAGCACGGGCAGCACCGCCGCCGAGGCCGCGATCATCCCTCCGAGCGCGGCGAGGAAGCCGAGCGGGAGGGAGCGCAGGTCGGACGTCTCGTCCCAGCCCGACGCCGCCACCCACAGGGAGAGGCCGAGCAGGATCGCTCCCTTCGCGAAGAGCGCGAACCGGTCCTGGGTGAGGGTGTCGCGCGCCCACGCGACGAGCTCCGCGCCGAGCCAGAGCTCGAGCGCGAACGCGACGGCGGCGCAGAGGAAGGCGACGAAGGGCACGAAGGCGACCGCACGTTCTGGCAGACGTGCGCGCGCGAGGGCGACGAGACCGCCGACGACGACGAGCAGCTCGGGCAGCAGGGCCAGGTAGTGCCGCATCAGCTCGGACTCGGGCTCGGACCCGCGGGGGTCGGCGAGGCCGACGGGCCGGCGGACGGCGAGGGGGTGGGCGACGGTGACGCCTTCGGCGTCGGCGTCGACAGCGCGGGGGGCGCCTGGGGCACGTAGGGCGACGACAGGCCGGAGGCCGCCTGCGACACGACATTGACGAACCCGGGGTCGAAGATCGAGATCGAGGCCAGCTTGGGCCCGCTCGGCAGCAGCCCGACCCACAGGAGCGCCCCGATGAGCAGGCCCAGATACCACACCTCGGATAGCGAGGCGTCGCGCACGGTCGGTGACTCCGGGCTGGGGGCGCCGAACAGCACGCGGTGGAGGAGCCAGGCGGCGGCGGCAGCCGCGATGACGAGGCCGGCCAGCACGACCAGCGTCGCGATGGGTTGGTTGTGCATGGCGCCGAGCACGATCATCGCGGTCGCCGGGAAGGTCGCCATGAACGGGATCGCGAGGATCGCAATCGTCGCCGCGACGAGCAGCCAGCTGAGCCGCGGCAGGCGCGTCGCGAGCCCGGCGACGAGCGCCAGGTTGCGGCCCTGCGCGTGGTCGGCGAACGTCGCGCCGATCCCGACCATCAGGGCCGCCGAGAGGCCGCCCGCGAACAGCATGACGGCGGCGCCGTTCAGCGAGAGCGGCGACAGCCCGGCGACGCCGAGCGCGGTCACGCCGCCCGGGATCAGCGCGAGGTAGGTCGTCACGCGGCGCAGATCACGCGAGCCGAACGCGCCCAGGGCTCCCCAGACGACCGTCAGTCCGGCGAGCACGGCGACGACGGGAGCGAGGACCTTCGCGGCCCAGTGGTCGGGCCCGACGAACAGCTCGAGGAGAACGCTCCCGCCGACTCGGGCGGCGGCCCCGGCGAGCACGACCGCGACCGCTGGATGGGCCTCGGAAAGCGTCTCGCGCACCCATCCGTGCAAGGGGACCAGGGGCAGTCGGGTCGCCGCCGCGAGCAGGACGAGGATCGCGACGACGAGCTGTGTCTGCCAGGGCAGCGTCGCCTGCTGGAGCTGCGACAGCTCGAACGAGGTGCCGCCGCTCGCGGCGACGAGCAGCAGCCCTCCCCCGAGCAGCGCTCCCGCGCCGAGCAGCCAGTAGGCGGCGAACCGGCCTGCCGCGCGCCAGCGACGCTGGCCGCTCCAGCCGCCGACGAGCAGCGAGAGCGGGACCGTCGCGAGCGTCCAGAACAGGAGGAGCAGGAGCAGGTCCCGGGACGCGATCGCGCCGTTGACCGCCCACTGCGTGAGCAGGAGCAGGGTGAAGAACTCGCGCCCGCGGTCCCGCAGGTTGTAGGCCGCGAGGCAGCCGCCGACCCCGACGAGTCCGCTCAGCACGAGCATCCCCATGCCCGCCCCGTCGACGCCGAGGTGGTAGTGGATGCCGAGCTGCGGCAGCCAGGGCAGGTTCTCCTCGAACTGGACGCCCGATCCGTAGACGCTGAACTGGCTGTAGGCGATGACGGTGAGCACGAGCAGGCCGACGTTGATCCAGAACGCGAACCCGAGCAGGTAGCGCTGGTTGCGCCGGCGCGGCGCCGGCAGCAGGGAGACGACGATCGCGGCGATGAACGGCACCCAGACGAGCACGCTGAGCAGGAAGCTGAAGGTGATGATGCCGGCGCCGAACGTCGAAGGGGACGGCGACGCCGAGGCGGACGGCGCCGCCGACGGGAGCGCCGAGGGCAGGGCGGACGGGAGCGCCGAGGGGGCGCCGGACGGCACCGGCGTGGCGGCGAGCAGCGTCAGCAGCAGGCTCATCGCCAGCCCCCCAGACCGGCCACGGCGAGCACGATGCCGAGCGCGGCGGCGATCGCGACGATCACCACCAGGGACGTGCTGCGGCGGGCGACGAGACCACCGGCGGTGCTCAGCGCACGCCCGGTCGCGCTCTCCACGGCCGGCAGGCCGCGCAGCTCGACGGCTCGCACCGCCCGGAGTCCGAGCCGCACGGCGACCAGGCGCCACACGTGGCCGGCGCGGCTCACGGCGAGCCAGGCCAGAAACGCGAGCCGGCGCTCGAACGCGAGCGCCGCCCGCCGCCGCAAAC
>JBAPVZ010000190.1:0-4041 GCA_049283435.1 Candidatus Dormiibacterota bacterium | reverse complement strand
GGCTCGCCCTGTCGGCTGATGTCGATCAGGATCAGCGCGTCGTAGCCACGCATCACCTCGTAGGCGAGGTCCAGACAGCCGGTGCCGAAGTCGATCACGCTGACCCCGGCGGGCAGCTCCCGGTCGGCCAGGACCTTGGCCACCTCGCCGCCGAACCCGTCGTCGCGGAGCCACGCGTTGCCGATCCCGGCGACGAGGATCTGCTTGGTGCGTCGTGCGGGCCCCGATGTCGTTGGACTGGTCATAGCGCCTCCACCTCGTTGACGAAGAAGAACAGATAACGACCCGTATCACGCAGCAGCTCCTGGCCCGGATCATCGTCGACGGTGACGCCGAGATAGATGCGATCGTCGTAGTCGAGATAGATCCGCTCGACTGTCGCGCGACGGCCGTCGAGCATGCGATCGTAGAAATCGCGGTCGGTCCCCGGACGCAGGATGATCGTCGCTCCACGCTCGAACGTGACGCCGTCGACGGTGACCCGCTCCTCGCCCGGGACGTCATCGCCAGCACCAGTGAAGTAGTCCGGGACGCCAGAGACGTGGGTGCCTTCGCCGGGGACGTAGTCAGATGCGCCGGGGACGTCGCCGGATGCGCCGGAGACGTAGCCGGACGCGCCGGGCACGTAGCCGGGTGCGCCGGGCAGGGCCCCGGGACGCGGACGCGGGCCGCTAGCCATCCGGCAGCTCCGTGAGCCCGGTGTGCAGACCGATGATCTCCTCTGGAGTCACCGCCATAGCCCGCTCGAGCATGGCCCGGACGACAGGATCCTGTTCTGCCGCCTGTACGCGCTCGGAGTCCGTCAGCGAGTGCACGTGGAGCACGAGTGCCTCCTCGATCTCCGTATTGTCGAACAGGTTGCCGTGGCTGGCCGGCGATATCTGGGGGTGGTCGGGCAGCACGATTGCCGCGCCGAGGACGGCGTCGTCGTCGTCGGTGGCGAGCACCGGCCAGGTGTTGACGCTCTGGCGACCGGTCTCCAACGGGGAGATGAAGCGCCCGGCTGAGAGCTGGACGATCACGTGCGTGGAGATCAGCGAGCGCGCGAGCGCGGCGGCGCGGTCGAGCCCAGGCGCCACCTGCTCGGTGTTGTGCACGCAGGCGCGAACGAGGACGCGACCGTCCTCGAGCCGCTCCGAGCGCACGGTGAACCGGCCGTGATCGAACTCCACGCTGACCCGGTCGCCGACCGGCGCTGGTCCGAGCGCGACCCGCCGCTCGCGCGCCTCGTGGCGCTCGCCGCTGGGCGAGAGGTAGCGCAGCGTCGCGGTCAGGCTCGCGCCGGCCCGTGGCTCGGCCACGCACTCGAGCCGGGCGTGGTCCAGCGCGCCGGCGCACTCCTGCGCATACACCGGGGGATAGACGATCCCGAACGGGGTCGGAGTCGCGTTCTTGGTCGCGCCCGGCGTGTACGGGTACAGCGCATAGCCCTCGTACAGCAGCGAGCTGACCAGCTCCTCGAGCCTGGCCTCCTGCGGCTCACCGCCTCGCGTCTCGCCGCGGACCTCGTCAGCCACCGCTCGGCGCCTCCCGGAGCAGCTCCTCGATGCAGGCGTCGAAGCTCGGCAATCCCCGGCGGGCGCGACGATCGTTGAGGACCTCCAGGGTGTCTTTGCGCAGGCGGATCCAGGTGCCCTGAGGGTAATGCTCGTCGATCATCGCGCGCCACGCCGAGACGGGCATGCGGAACTGCGCCGTGCTGCTCCACGACACCGGCACGACCTGCAGCTGGCCGCCGGTGCCGCGGTAGAAGACGTTGCCGTTGAAATGGAAGCTGAGCGGCACCTCGCCGTCGCGCACCGCGTAGAAGTACTTCGCGGCCGCGACCTCCAGGTCGTAGGTGCAGGGGATCTCCAGCGCGAACGTCGTCGAACCGGCGAAGCCCGGCACGGTCGCCGACACGCGCGCCCAGGACAGCCCCGAGGTCGCCGGTGCCCAGCTGGCCGGCGGCCCGAACAGCTCGGCCAGCCGCTCGCGGGTCTCCGGGTCATAGCCGCGTTTGGCCGGATCGATCATCACCTGCGCGGTCAGCGCGATCGACTGGATCTCGTGGCCGCTCGGATCGCTGGCCGTCGCCGCGAACAACATCGTCGGCGTCGCCGCGAACGCCATGTGCGCGGCACCGGTGATCGCGAATTCGGGCTCGGGAAGCAGCGTCGCGGAGCCCGCCGGCTCGGCGCTGAGGCTCACCGGATGACCTCGGAGGCGCGGATCGCGCGCGCGCGGACCCCGGCAAAGAACTGCGGCACCGCCTCCGCGATCGCGTCACCGCCGGAGATGCCCTCCCAGCGCGACTTGATCAGCCCCACCAGGGCATAGCACTGGTCGATCGGGACGATCGCGTATTCGGCCGGGTCCGCCATCCGGTTGACGACCAGGGCTTCGGAATCGGGCTCCAGCTGCTCCAGCGCTGGGTTGACCTGCACGAGCGCCTCCCAGGCCTCCAGGGTGAGCTCGGACTCGGTCGCTCCGGCCGGGCTGGGGTAGAACGCCACGACGCTGTCGGTGACGGTGCTGCGCATGAAGAAGGCCAGGCCGATCGGAATTTGAAACGCCGCCCAGATCTCGTCGTCGCACCGAAACTCGTCCAGCCAGAGCGTCCGCATCCCGGTCGGCCGGTACTCGGCGTTGCCGGAGTACAGGGCCCAGCAGGCCTCGCACGTACAGATGATCCGACGATCCACCAGGTGCAGCATGTGACGGTGGTCGTCGGGGATCGTGGTGTGACAGATGTCGCACCGCTCCTGCGCCGGCGCCCGCGGTCCGTCGGAACGGGGTGGACCTCCCGCCTGGGCCAGGTTGCGCATCCGCGCCACCATCTCGGCCCGCCGGCGGGCGGCGATCATCGCGTCGAGGTTGTTCAAACTGCCACCCGGAGGCCGCCCGACTCCAGCAGCGGCACCGGCTTCAGCTGCAGCGGCTCGCCACCGGCGGCTCGCCCGGCCCGAGGCAGGTCGAACTCGACGTCGCACGCCGGGCAGCGCAGCATCCCGCCGTCGAGCTGTCCGGTCCCCAGCGACTCCCCGCACGCGGCGCAGGCGTTCTGATACGCGAGCAGCGAGCCGTCGACCTCGGCGAACAGCAATGCCACCCCGTCGACGTCCAGTGCCCGCACCGCTCCAGCCTCGGGCCGTACCGTCTCGGCGACCGGCATCCACCGCGCCGCCTTCGGCTCGTGGGCAGTGGCGTCGCGGGCAATTGCATCAGACGTGCCCCCGGCGTGGACCAACGGCAATTCGAACCCGCTCGACGATGCCGGGGCGGGCGCCACCTCCGGGGCCGCCATCGGCAACCCCATCCCGCTGGCCTCCGGAAGCACTGGCTCGGTCACCCCCTCCACCTCGAGTCCTGCCAGATCCGGGGCGTGCTCGTCGAGCGCCTGCTTGATCGCCAGCTCGAGCGTTGCCCGCGATGCCGCGCAGCCGTTGCAGCTTCCCTGCAGCACCAGCCGCGCGACCCCGTCCTCGAGTGAGACCAGCTCCACGTTGCCGCCGTGAGACTCCATGTACGGCCGCACCGTGTCGAGGGCCTCGATCACGCGTTCCTCCAGCGAGACCGGGTACAGATCGTGGATCAGCAGCAGGCTGCCGACCGCGCCATCCTGGGAGAGCTGGTCGAGGATCGTCGCGCCGGCGTCACGTGACTCCCCGATCACCTGCATGATCCGCTCCAGGCCGTCGCCGTACATGGCGATGACCGACGCCACGAGCTCCTGTGCGAGCGTCCGTGCCCGCACATCCTCGAGCTCGTCTACTTTGGCGGTCAGGTCCTGGATCCGGTCGAGCAGCTCGCCGGGATGGGTCTCGGTGGCCATCTGGTCGCCTGAGCTCAGGACCCCGACCTAGCTGAGGCCGGTCGGGGTGTGGATCACCTTGCGCACCTTGCCCGCGCCCGTGTACATGTGCACCCCGCACGGCAGGCATGGGTCGAAGCTGCGCACCGCCCGCATGATGTCCACGCCCTTGAAGTTCTCCGGCCCGTTCTCCTCGAAGATCGGCGTGTTCTGCACCGCGTCCTCGTAGGGGCCGGGAGTCCCGTAGG
>JBAPVZ010000189.1:0-2831 GCA_049283435.1 Candidatus Dormiibacterota bacterium | reverse complement strand
GGCATGCAGAAAGAGAAGGTCTTCGAGGAGGTCGATCCCCGGCAGTCGCTGCCGCAGCTCGAACGCTCGATCCTGGACCGTTGGAACGGGGAGGGGACGTACGAGCGGAGCGTCGCCCACCGGCAGGGCGGCCCGCGTTTCGTCTTCTACGAGGGGCCTCCGACCGCGAACGGCAAGCCGGGCGTTCACCACGTGCTCGCGCGGTCCTTCAAGGACCTGATCCTGCGCTACCGCACGATGAAGGGCCACTACGTCGAGCGGAAGGCCGGCTGGGACACCCATGGGCTCCCGGTCGAGCTCGAGGTGGAGAAGAAGCTCGGCATCTCGGGCAAGCAGCAGATCGAGGAGTTCGGCGTCGCCAAGTTCAACGAGCGGTGCCGCGAGAGCGTCTACGAGTACGTCGACGAGTGGCGCCAGATGTCCGACCGGATGGCCTTCTGGCAGGACTACGACCACGCCTACTGGACCCTGACCCCCGACTACATGCAGTCGGAGTGGTGGGCGCTGCGCCAGCTCTGGGATCGGGACCTGATCGTCAAGGGGTTCCGCGTCGCGCCCTACTGCCCGCGCTGCCAGACGCCGCTCAGCAGCCACGAGCTCGCCCAGGGTTACGAGGACGACGTCGAGGACCCGAGCGTCTACGTGCGCTTCCCGCTGCGCGACGATCCGGCGACCGCGATCCTCGCCTGGACGACGACTCCCTGGACGCTGCCCGGCAACGTCGCGCTCGCGGTCGCGCCCGACGTGACCTACGCCAAGGTGCGGGTCACGCAGGAGGACGGCGGCACCGAGCAGGTGATCCTCGCCGAGGCGCGGCTCGAGATCCTGGAGCGCCCCTACGCGGTCCTCGAGCGGATGCCGGGGCGCGCGCTGGTCGGTCTCCACTACGAGCCGCCCTACCCGGTGCTGCCGCCCGAGAGCGGCGACGTGTGGGTCGTCGTCGACGCCGACTTCGTCTCCATCGAGGACGGCACCGGCGTCGTCCACACCTCGGCGTCCTACGGCGTCGACGACCTCCGGCTGGCCCAGGAGAAGGGTCTGCCGGTGCGCCATACCGTCGATCTGCGGGGCCGGTTCGTCGACGCCGTCGAGCAGTTCAAGGGCCAGTTCGTCAAGGACGCCGATCCGCGGATCATCGACGACCTGCGCGAGCGCGGCCTGCTCTACCGCGGCGAGACGATCCGGCACACCTACCCGTTCTGCTGGCGCTGCGGCACGCCGCTGCTCTACTACGCGCTCGACGCCTGGTACATCCGGACGACCGCCTACCGGCAGCAGCTCGTCGCGAACAACCTGGGTGCGAATTGGGTGCCGGCGCACATCCGCACCGGGCGCATGGGGGACTGGCTGGAGAACAACATCGACTGGCAGTTCTCCCGCACCCGCTACTGGGGCACGCCGCTGCCGATCTGGATCTGCGACGACTGCGACGAGCAGCGCTGCGTCGCGAGCGCCGAGGAGATCGGCCTCGCGCCCGACGCCGACCTGCACCGCCCGTTCATCGACGAGGTGACGCTCACCTGCGCCTGCGGGGGGACGATGCACCGCACCCCCGAGGTGCTCGACGCGTGGTTCGACTCCGGCGCGATGCCGTATGCGCAGCGGGGCTACCCGCAGACCGGCCAGGAGGCGTTCCACCAGGCGTTTCCTGCCGACTACATCTGCGAGGCGCTCGATCAGACCCGTGGCTGGTTCTATTCACTGCTCGCCGAGGCGACGCTGCTGTTCGATCAGAACGCGTACCGCAACGTGATCTGCCTCGGGCTGATCCTCGACGAGCAGGGCGCGAAGATGAGCAAGTCCAAGGGCAACACGCTGGACCCCTGGGACGTGTTCGATCGCTTCGGAGCCGACGCGATCCGCTGGCTCTTCTTCGTCAGCCCGGTCGGCGAGAGCTTCCGCGTCGGACCGACGCTCCTGCAGGAGGTGGTGCGGGGATTCCTGCTGACGCTGTGGAACGTCTACTCGTTCTTCGTCAGCTACGCGAACCTCGACGGCTTCGAGCCGGGAGCGCAGCCGGCCGTGCCGCTCGGCGAGCGTCCGGTGCTCGACCGCTGGCTGCTCTCGCGCCTCGCCGCCCTTACCGAGACCGTCGACCGCGGCCTCGACGGCTACGACGTCAACGGGGCCGCGCGGCCGGTCACCGCGTTCGTGGAGGACCTCTCGAACTGGTACGTACGGCGTTCGCGGCGGCGGTTCTGGAAGTCCACCGACGATGCGGACAAGCTCGCCGCCTACCAGACGCTGTACGAGACCCTGGTGACGCTGAGCCGCCTGCTGGGTCCGTTCACCCCGTTCATCAGTGACGCGATCCATCGCAACCTGGCCGGGGCCAGCGTGCACCTGGCCGACTTCCCGACGGCCGACCGCTCCCGCCGAGACCGCGAGCTGGAGCGAGAGATGGTGGATGCCCGGCAGGCGGTCGCCGAGGGACTCGCCGCGCGGGATCGGGCCGGGCTCCGCGTTCGGCAGCCGCTGCGCGCGGTGACCGTGACCCGCGAGCTGGGGCCGGCCGTCGCCGCGATCGTCGCCGAGGAGCTGAACGTGAAGGAGGTGCGGTACGGCGAGGCGTTTGCGCTCGACCTGGAGCTCGACCGCGACCTGCGCCTGGAGGGGCTGGCCCGCGACGGGATCCGGCAGATCCAGCAGCTGCGCAAGCAGAAGGGCCTGCGCATCGAGGACCGCATCCACCTCGTCTGGGACGGCGACGGCGACTGGCCCGCCGTCTTCGAGACTTGGGGCGGGACGATCGCGAGTGAGACACTGGCCGTCACGGCCGAGCGCCGGCCGGAGGTCGCCGGTGAAGGCGTGAGCAGGGCAGGACTGTGGAC
>JBAPVZ010000188.1:0-2120 GCA_049283435.1 Candidatus Dormiibacterota bacterium | reverse complement strand
GGCTACACGTTCGAGGTCCGGCCGAGCGGCGCCGGTGAGGCGCCCTACCGCCGCGGCGAGCCCGCAGCCTACGCCGAGTCTCTGGCCCGAGCCAAGGCGGCGGGCGTCGACCGGGGCGGCCAGAGCGACGACCTCCAGGGTCCCGACCGCTGGCCGCCGGTCGGTCAGGCCCTCGCCTTCACGGACGAGATCGTGCTCGGCGCGGACACGATCGTCGTGCTCGACGGCGAGGTCCTCGGCAAGCCGCGCGACGCCGACGACGCGGCGGCGATGCTGCATCGCCTGTCCGGCCGCACCCACCAGGTGATCACGGCGGTCGCGACGAACCGGGGTGGCATCCTGCACTGGGGGCACGCACGGGCGTCGGTGACGTTCCGGGGGCTCGCGCCGGGCGAGATCGCCCGCTACGTCGCGAGCGGCGAACCGATGGACAAGGCGGGCGCCTACGCGATCCAGGGCGGCGCGGCCGGCTTCGTGGAACGACTGGACGGCGACCGTGACACGGTCATCGGCCTTCCCCTGGACCTCGTCCGGCGCCTCATCGAGGTCGCGTGAGCCGCGGCGAACGAACGCGCCGAATGCCGGGCGAAGCGTCGCCCCGTCACGCGAGGTGACGACACATCGCCGGCGATCGGCCCTCAGCGTGGGGATGATCAGCCCCCGAACACCTCCTCGGCTCGATCGGCGACGAGACGCCCGATCGCAAGCGACGACGTCGCCGCCGGGGAGGGCGCGTTGCGGACGTGCAACACCCGGGTCCCCTCGACGTCGACGATGAAGTCGTCGACGAGCGTGCCCGACCGGTCGAGCGCCTGCGCCCGCACGCCCGACGGTCCCGGCACCATGTCGGCCATCCGCACCTCCGGCAGGTAGCGCTGCACCGAGTGCAGGAACGCCCGCTTCGACGCATCGCGCCACATCTCGACCGCCCCCATCCGCCAGTACTTCCAGGCCAGCCGCTGCAGGCCCCGCGACGACACCGCCCCCAGCAGATCGCTCGGGTTGGTCGTCAGCCTCCCGTACCCCTCGCGCGCGAAGGCGAGCACCGCGTTCGGGCCGAGCCACACCTCGCCCGTCCCGATCCGGCGCGTCGCGTGGACACCCAGGAAGGGGAACGAGGGGTCCGGCACCGGGTAGATCAGGTTGCGGGCCAGGTGTCGCGCGGGCGGCGCGAGCTGCCAGTAGTCGCCGCGGAACGGCACCACGCGCGGCTCGATGCCACCGCCGGTCATGCGCGCGACGCGGTCGGCCTGGAGGCCCGCGCAGGTGACCAGGTTGCGGCACGTGAGCTCGCCGACCGGCGTCTCGAGGAGCACCTCGCTGCCGCCGGTACGGATGCCGAGCAGCGGCCGCCCGGTGTGGATCTCGCCGCCCGCGTTGCGCACGTCGGCCGCGTAGGCGTGGGTCACCTGTGCGTGGTCGACGATGCCGGTGTTCGGGGAGAAGATCGCGCGGATGCCGGCGGAGTGCGGTTCGAGCTCGCGCAGCCGCTCCGGCCCGACCAGCTCGAGACCCTGCACGCCGTTCGCCTGGCCTCGCTCGAACAGGCTCTGGAGGCGCGGGAGCTCGGACTCCTCGGTCGCGACGATGACCTTGCCGCAGCGGTCGGTCGGGATGCCGCGCTCTGCGCAGTACCGATACAGCTCCTGACTCCCGGCAACGCAGAGCTTCGCCTTCAGCGAGCCCGGCGCGTAATAGATCCCGGAATGGATGACCCCGCTGTTGTGGCCGCTCTGATGGGCCGCGATCCGGGGCTCCTTGTCGATGACCGCGAGCCGCCGGCCGGGATGCCGTTCGAGCAGCGTCTTCGCGGTGGCCAGCCCGATGATGCCCGCGCCGACCACAATCACGTCGTAGGTCATCCCAGCAGTCTGCCAAAGCGGGCTGGATGCCGGCCGTGCCTGCGAATTTGCCAAGCAGGCCCGCCTTGGGGCATCGTGTGCGCTGTGGAGAGCTCGTGCCGGGCCAGCGCCTGACCGCGAACGACTGGGAAGCGTTCCGGCGCCTGGCCGCGCACTACGACGACCCGCGGCAGATCGAGGCCGATCTCGACGAGCTGGAGGAGCTGCGGCAGCGGCTCGGTGCGCTCGGCCGCCCGCGGCCGATCCGCGAGCCGGAGC
>JBAPVZ010000187.1:0-1933 GCA_049283435.1 Candidatus Dormiibacterota bacterium | reverse complement strand
TGGTCCGTCCCTTGCGACCCCATCACTCGGCAACACGCTGTGGCCGGCCAGAGCACCTCGCGAATACGCCACGGGAGGACGTGGAGGACGTGGACGCCGTCGATGCCCTGAGCACCAGCTCCTTCAGCGGAGCGGCGGCGCGGCCGTTGGCGATGTTGACGATCCCTCGGATTGGTCGCAACTGACCGACCGGTCGGTTTTCTAGGTAGACTGGAGGCATGGTCGCCCTACCCCCTTACCGCCAGAAACGCGTCCCAACCCCACCCACCGGCCTCACCCGGGCGCTGTTCCGACTTCCGACGCTGCTCTACCAAGCTCGGCTGGGCTGGCTACTCCGCGACCGCTTCCTCCTGATCCAGCACGTAGGGCGCATCTCGGGTCGCCGTCGACACGTCGTTCTCGAGGTCGTCGAGCACGACGCAGCCTCGTTTACCGTCGTCTCGGGTTACGGCGATCGCTCGCAGTGGTATCGCAACCTTCGCGAGCACCCTGCAACCGCGATCGTCGTTGGTCGCAGGCATCTGAACGCCCGGGCAGTCCCTATCCCATCCGAGCAAGGTGGGGCGATTCTGCTGCGCTACGCGAAGCATCACCCTCGCGCCATTCGACAACTGCTCGGCTTCACCGGCTACGAGACCGACCGCAGCGATGCCGGTTACCGTTCCGTCGGCGACCGGCTTCCCTTCCTCCGACTCATCGTCGAGGGCTGAGGGTGCCTCGACTCGGCCCGGAGGCGCGCACCGAGCGACGTCAGCGGCTTCTCGAAGCGGCGTGGCGATGCGCGGCGCGTCGCGGCTTCCGGGATATCACGATTGACGACGTCTGTCTCGAGGCCGGGGTCAGCAAGGGTGCCTTCTACCTCTACTTCGCCACCAAGCAGGACCTCCTGATGGGTCTGCTCGATGACGACGCGGCCGAGGTCGAACGGCAGATTGACGAGCTCGAGCAAAGGGCCATGCCGCAGGCTGAGCGCGTCCGTCGGTTCACCAGGTGGATGCTCGAGCGGGGCCCCGATTCAGCACGCGCCCAGGTCGGCGCCGATCTCTGGACGGCGGCGTTGACCGACGACGCGCTGCGGGATCGATTCTCACAGGTCATTGCCCGTCGCCGGAGCCACCTGCGGTCCTGGATTGCTGCCGGCGTTTTGGACGGCGAGCTCGTCGACACCCCGGCCAACGCCCTGGCCTCGGTGCTACTGGCCCTGGAGGACGGTCTGCTGCTCCACGCCGCCGTCGACCCGACGGCGTTCCGCTGGGAGCGCGTCCGCCGCGCCCTGAACGCGATCCTCAACGGTCTGCAAGTTTCGTGAGCGAGGCGGATCCGATCGGAGAACTCCCGCCCAGCCGCGGGTGGGGACGGCTGGCCGTTTGGCTTCGTGCGTGGCGCTGGACCTTCCTCCGGCAATTGCGCGGCACCTCCGCCGGGATGGTCGCCCTCGCCGTCATCGTCGGGCTCGGCGGCGGCCTGGGTGCGGTCGCGTTTCGCTACCTGGTCTACGGCGCCACCTGGCTGGTCACCGGCGTCGAGCAGTACGGAGTCGATCCAGGAGCAGCCAGCGCACATCTTCCCTGGCTCGGGCGCTGGTTCGTCCTCGCGGCGCCCGTAGCCGGTGGCCTCGTCATCGGCCCCCTGGTCCAGCGCTTCGCTCCGGAGGCCCGCGGACACGGCGTGCCCGAGGTCATGCTGGCCGTGACCGAGCAGGGTGGGCGCATCAGGCCTCAGGTGACGATTGTGAAGGCGCTCGCGTCGGCGATCTGCATCGGCACTGGGGGGTCGGTCGGTCGCGAGGGGCCGATCGTGCAGATCGGGTCCGCCCTCGCTTCGACGCTTGGGCAAGGCGTCCGACTCACCGAGAACCGCCTTCGCCTCCTCGTCGCCTGCGGTGCGGCAGCCGGCATCAGCGCGACCTTCAACGCGCCGCTCACGGGTGTTC
>JBAPVZ010000186.1:0-4547 GCA_049283435.1 Candidatus Dormiibacterota bacterium | reverse complement strand
GCGGGCCCGCGCTGTCCCGGGCCCGGCGCGCGCTGGCGGCGAGCACGACGGCGCGAGCCTACCTCCTGAACCTGCCGACGCTGGTCGTCATCCTCGCGCTGGTCGCGTTCCCGATCGGGTACTCGTTCTGGATCAGCCTGCAGCGATACAACCTGAAGGAGCCCGGCTTGGCCGGCTTCATCGGGTTCCAGAACTACGTCTCCCTGCTCAGCGACCAGACCTTCCTCGCCTCGCTCAGAGTCTCGGTCGAGTTCAGCCTGATCGTCGTCGTCTTCACCGTCGGCCTCGGAGTGGTGCTCGCGCTCGTCCTCAACGAGACGTTCGTCGGTCGCGGCATCCTGCGCAGCCTCGTGCTGCTGCCGTGGGCGATGCCGGGCGTCGTCAACGGCCTCATGTGGCGCTGGATCTTCGACCCCAAGGTCGGCGTCCTGAACGGCGCCCTCTTTTCGCTCGGGATCATCCACAGCTACCGCCCCTGGCTGATCTCGGCCGGACCGGCCCTGCTCCTCGCCGCCGCCGCGCAGGTCTGGAACCTGGTGCCGTTCGCCGTCATCATCCTGCTGTCCGGCCTGACGACGATCCCGGGCGAGCTCTACGACGCGGCGCGCGTCGATCGCGCCGGTGTGCTGCAGCGGTTCCGCCGGGTGACGCTGCCCTGGATCATGCACCCGCTGCTGATCGTGCTGATCCTGGAGACGTTGAACGCGTTCCGCTCGTTCGACACCGTGTACATCCTGACCGGGGGCGGCCCCGGCGACGCGACGAACCTGATCTCGCTGCAAACCGTGCAGACGGTACTCACCTACACGAACTTCGGGCTCGGCGACGCCTACTCCTACGTGATCATGGCGATCACCCTGATCGTGTCGCTCGGCTACGTGCTGATCCTCTACCGGGGCGGGAGCTTCGAGACATGAGCACCCCGACCACCACCGTGCCGCCGCGCATCCCGCTCCGCTACCGCGTCCCGTGGAAGCAGCTCGTCGTCTACACGCTGGCCATCCTGTTCGCGCTCTACCTCGTGCTGCCGTTCTACTGGATCGTCATCACGAGCTTCCGGCACGAGGGGGACGTGACGTCGGTCCCGCCGCAGTGGCTGCCGGTGCGCCTCACGCTGCAGAACTACTGGAGCTTCGTCCACCCGACCCGGGCCCAGGTCGCGCAGAGCGACGGGGCGGTCGCCGACCTGCTCCGCTCGCTGCTCAACAGCGCGATCGTCGCGGTCGCCACGACGGTGCTCAGTCTCCTGCTTAGCATCCTCGCCGCCTACAGCTTCGCTCGCCTGCGCTTCCGGGGCAGCGGCGTCGTGCTCGGCCTCTACCTGGCGACCCGGATGGTGCCCGGCATCGCGCTGATCATCCCGTTCTACCTGCTCATGCGCAATCTCGGCCTGCTCGACACCTACTGGGCGCTGATCCTCTCCTACTCGACGTTTGCGCTGCCGTTCACCGTCTGGATCCTGAAGGACTACTTCCGCTCGATCCCGATCGAGCTGGAGGATGCGGCTCGGGTCGACCGCTGCGGCTGGTTCCGGATGATGTGGCGCGTCTTCCTGCCGATCGCGTCGCCCGGCCTGGTGGCGGCGAGCGTGTTCTCGTTCATGACCGCCTGGAACGAGTTCATGTTCGCGTTGTTCATGACGAGCACGATCAACTCGGAGACGGTGCCAGTCATCGCCGCGACGTTCGCGAACGACTTCAACGTGCAGTACGCCGGCATGGCTGCGGCGGGCGTCGTCGCCGTCGTGCCGCCGCTCGTCGTCGCCCTCGCGTTCCAGCGGCTCATCGTGCAGGGACTCGCCGCCGGTTCGGTGAAGGGTTAGGGGAGGAGGACCATGGCCCAGGTACGCCTGGAGAGCATCGTCAAGCGATTCGGCGGCCAGACGGTCGTCCAGAACCTGGATCTCACGGTGCAGGACAAGGAGTTCCTGACGCTCGTCGGTCCGTCGGGGTGCGGCAAGACGACGACCTTGCGCATGGTCTGCGGGCTGGAGCAGGCGTCGGCCGGGCAGATCTACTTCGACGAGCAGCCGGTCGCCCATCTGCCGGCGAACCGGCGCGACGTCGCGATGGTGTTCCAGAGCTACGCGCTCTACCCGCACATGACGGTTGCCGAGAACATCGGGTTCGCCCTGCGCAACATGCGGCGGCCGAGGCGGGACATCGAGCGCAAGGTCGCGTCCGTCGCCGACCTGCTCGGCATCGGCTCGCTGCTCGGCCGCAAGCCCCGAGAGCTGTCGGGCGGGCAGCGCCAGCGGGTCGCGCTCGGTCGGGCGCTCGTCCGGGACGCCGAAGCCTACCTGCTCGACGAGCCGCTCAGCAACCTCGACGCGAAGCTGCGCGTGCAGATGCGAGCGGAGATAAAGAAGCTCCACGCCGATCTGCAGCGCACGTTCATCTACGTCACGCACGACCAGGTCGAGGCGATGACGATGTCCGACCGCATCGCCGTCATGCACGACGGCATCCTCCAGCAGTGCGCAGCGCCGATGGAGATCTACGCGCGCCCCGCCAACCTGTTCGTCGCCGAGTTCATGGGCAGCCCGCCGATGAACATCCTGCGCGGGGCGCTGCACCGGACAGAGGGCGAGCTGCGCTTCGAGGCGAAGGACTTCGCCCAGCCGGTTCCGGCCGCCCAGGCCGCCGCGCTGGCGAGTGCCGAGGGGCGGCCGACCGTGCTCGGCGTCCGGCCCGAGGACGTGCACGTCTCCTCGGTGCCCCGCGACGGCTACCTCCCGGCGAGGGTCTTCGTCGAGGAGCCGATGGGCGCCGACGTGCTGTTGACCGTCGAGCTCGGTGGCGATCTCGTGAAGGCGCGCGTGGAGGCGCCGTTCACGGTGACCGAGCAGCATGTGCACGTGCAGCTGGTCACCGACCGGCTGCACATCTTCGACGCCGAGCGCGGCGACGTGCTCGCGTCACCTGCGAGGGGGAGAGAGGTTGGGAGTGCTGTCTGAATCGACGACGGTCTCGGCGGCAGCGTCGCCGGTGGTCTACGAACGGCTCGGGGTGCGGCCGCTGATCAACGCCCGAGGCACCCACACGCGGCTCGGGGGCTCGCTGCTACCGGCGGAGGTCCTCGACGCGATGAGGGAGGCGGCGCAGGCCTACGTCGTCCTTGACGAGCTGCAGGACGCGGCGAGCCGGCTCATCGAGCGCGCGACCGGGGCCGCCGCCGGGTTCGTCACGGGCGGCGCCGAGGCCGGCCTGCTGCTCGGCGCGGCGGCCGCCGTCACCCAGGGCGAGGCGGCCCGGATCGACCGGCTGCCCGATCTCCGCGGGATGCCGAGCGAGGCGATCATGCACCGGGCCCACCGCAACGGCTACGACCACGCGGTGCGGGCCGCCGGCCTGTCGATCCTCGAGGTGGGGTACGGGCACCGAACGCTGCCGGAGCAATTGGAGGCGGCGTTCGGCGATGAGACCGCGATCGTCGTGTATGTCGTCGCGCCGTGGGTCGCGCGCGGCGCGCTGCCGCTCGCCGAGACGTGCGAGATCGCGCACCGTCACGGCATTCCGGTGATGGTCGACGCGGCCGCGATGCTGCCGCCGGCCGAGAACCTCCGGCGCTTTCTCGCCGAGGGAGCGGATCTCGTCACCTACAGCGGCGGCAAGGGGCTGCGGGGACCCCAGTCGGCGGGCATCCTCGCCGGTCGGGCGGACCTGGTCGGGTGGGCCCGCCTCAACAGCAGCCCGCGCCATGCGATCGGCCGCTCGGCCAAGGCGGCGAAGGAGGACATCGTCGGGCTGATCGTGGCGCTCGAGCGCTTTCTGGCGCTCGACCACGAGGCCGAGCTCGCCGGCTGGCGCGGGCAGGCGGACCATCTTTCGGCGCAGCTCGCCGGGCTGCCCGGGGTCGCGGTCCGCTGCCTCTACGACGGCGACGAGCACCCGACCCCGGACGTCGAGGCCGTGTTCGCACCGGAGAGCGGGATCGACGCCCACGAGCTCGTGCTCGAGCTGGAGGAGGGTGATCCGCGCATCTTCCTGTTCGAGTCCGATGGTCCGACGGCGACGCCGAACAGCCTGCTGATCCACTGCAGCTCGACGCAGCCGGGGGAGGAGCGGGTGATCGCCTCGCGACTCCGGGCGGCGATCGAGCGCCGGCTGGCCGGTCCGAGCAGCGCCGAGTGAGCAAGGAAGGAGGAAGCGACTTCTCGATGGCACAGCAGAGAGACCCCGAGCGGTATCAGGTGACTGTCCCCCGGCCGCCCGACTTCGAGCGGTACTGGGAGGATGTGCTGGCAGAGGCCGGCCGGATCCCGCTCGATCCGGCGCTCGAGTACGACCCGTTGCGCTCGACCGCCGACGTCGAGGTCTACGACATCCACTACACGAGCCTGGACGGGGTCCGCATCTCGGGTTGGTACGCGCGGCCGCGCGAGAGCGCCGTCGCTCCTCCCTACCCCGCGCTCCTGCTCGTCCCCGGCTACATCTCCGATCCCGTGATCCCGAAGAGCTGGGCGCGGCTGGGCTACGCTGCGCTCGCGGTCGCTCCGCGGGGCAAGGTCCGCTCGCGCTCACAGGTGGACGCGAGGTACCCGGGCC
>JBAPVZ010000185.1:0-13716 GCA_049283435.1 Candidatus Dormiibacterota bacterium | reverse complement strand
GGGGTCGTCCACCCCCAGTTCGTGAGCAGCAGATCGAAGTCGCGACTGAAGACGGCGGTCTGCGACAGCTGGGCCGTCTGCATGACCTTGAGCGCGACCTTGGCGCCGACCTTCGCCCACGCCTGCTGCAGGATTTGCGCATCCTCCTGCCAGTCGCTCTCAACCCCGAGGCTGAGGGTCAGCGCAAGCGGCTGCCCGGCCTTCACCCGCACGCCGCCCTCACCCACCTTCCAGCCGGCCTCATCGAGCAGCTGCTTGGACTTGTCAAGGTCATACGCGAAGTGCGGTGTGACCTGAGAGGTGTGGGCCCAGCTGGTGGGCGGCACCACGGTGGTGTCGATCTGTACCGCCTTGCCGTAGTACACACTCTTCACGAGTGAGGACTGATCTACGGCGTGCGCGAGGGCTTGGCGTACGCGGCGGTCGCCGAGTATTTGGGCGGCGGGCTTACTCGGGTCGAGCTGGCACACGCAGAAGGTGATCGTCGGCTGCTCGACGGAGATCAGCTGGATGGATGGTTGCGCCTGAAAGCCTCCGACGCTCTCGAGCGGTATGTTGGCAAATCCTGCTTCCCCGGTCTTCAGCTGCGTCACTCGCTCGCTGTCTTGGGTGACGAAATTGAGCAGATAGCGGTCGAGCCACGCCCGGCCACCCCAGTACCCGTCGTTGGCGGCGTACGTGATCGAACTGTTGAGGACAAAGCTCGTCGGCTTGAACATGCCGCTCGTCACCGTCGGCTGGGTGTTGAAGGACGCGTGATTGAACTGCTCGGCACTCATGTCTCCGAGCACGTGCTTGGGGACGATGCCCTGCACCAGGTAGGTCGAGAGGAAGGGGGCGTATCGCTTCGTCAGCCTGAAGATGACGCGGCTCGCGCTGGATGCCGTAACGCTCGCGAGGTACTCGGTGAGCGGCCCCCGGATCGCCGACAGCACCTGGGCGTACTGCGGAGCGTAGTGCAGATCGTACGTGAAGACGACATCGTCGGCAGTGATCGGCCGGCCGTCGGTCCAGCGGGCGTTGGGGCGCAGGTCGAGGACGTAGCTCAATCCATCGGGCGAGACCTGCGGCACCGCCTTGGCGAGCGCCGGGCGCAGCGACCCATCGCCACCGTAGGTGAGGAGACCGTCGAAGCAAAGCGAACTTACCATGGTGTCCGTAAGGCGAGCCGTAGCGAGCACCGGGTTCAGCGTGTCCGCAGCGTATGGGAAGGCCTCCACGAGCTGGCCACCACGGGTCGGCCGCGAGGATGCGGTTTTGGAGGCCGGGGCCTGGCCGCAGGCGGCGAGGATGCCGGTGCCGCCGGCGAGCAGCGTCGCCCCGCCCACTCCACGAAGCAAGAAATCACGCCGACTCCAGGGCGCGTCCGACCCGGAGCGCAGTCTTGTCATCTCGTACACCTCCCGAGCCTTTCATCTTCTCTCAATCGCGTCCCTACGTCCTCCACGGGCAGCCGATCGCTGCGCTCCGTGCAGCGTTTGTCGTGCCCGGAGAGTTCCGCTCGAATGTGATCCGCATAGCACTGAAGGCCAGGCGGCGCCTCGTCCATCGGGAGGAGGGGCGGTCGCGGATAGCCAGCAGGCTGGCCGACCAGGCGCATTACCGCCTTCAACTGGCTCACCGGAGAGCCGAAGCGACCGCTCCAGTCTGGATTGACGAAGGCTCTGGTGAGGGTGAGGTAGTGGTCCGCCACGACGCTCGCCTCGTCCCAAGCCGCCGCCCACACCGCTTCCCAGAAGGCCACGCCGAGCGGCGCGGCCAGACCCCCGCCGTCGATCGTGCCGTCTCCTGCGCCCTGGCGCAAGAGCGTCAGGCCGCGAGCGTCGATGAACGAGCCGAAAACGCGGATCGTCTCGACGGCCACGGCCAGGTTCGCCGCCGCTCGTTCCCGGTCCGCCGTACTGTCCTTCAACGCGACCACCGCGTTTAACTGCGCAAGCTTCCCGACCAGCGCCGGCCCGATGTCGACGTTCGTGCCGCGCGGCCAGTTGTAGACCATGACCGGGGCCTCTGCCCCGGACGTGAAGCTCTCGAAGAAGTAGAGGATTTCGTCGTCGGTGGGCACCGCGTACGGCGGCGGGGTCGCCAGCACGCCCGCTGCGCCGATCGCCGCGGCATGCTGGGCCAATTCACGCGAACAGGTCGGAGTGAATGTGGTGCAGCCGACAACGATGGGCACACGATCGCCCACCGCCCGCACCGCGGCCTCCGCGACCCGTCGGCGCTCGTCCTCCGTCTGCGCGAACCACTCCCCCGTGCTTCCGTTGATCAGGATGCCATGCACCCCCTGATCGACGTACAGCCTCAGGACCTCGCGCAGCGCGCCGAGGTCGAGCTCCCCGTCCCGCGTGAACGGTGTCGGCGCAGCGACCCAGTAGCCTCGCCATGTGACCGAACCGCGATCCATGTAAGGACCTCCCTCCAATTTGCTAACTCTCTTGTGGCGCACGTAATATATCACGTGATCTACGCAACACTGACCTGACCTCTCGATCGGTTGCGCGACGCTCGCGAAAAGGCGGAGAACATTGCCGCGGTCTTCCCCGAATCGGCCGTGCCGTTTGCGGCCTGCCTTACGCGGACCTCAATCGCAGAGCGCGCTCCGACGAGTGAGCTCAGGCGGCCGCGCGACCCACCTCGAGGAGACGCTCCAGGTTCTCCCACCCCAGCTCACGGTCCCCTTGCTCCACCTGATGCACGAGATCGAGCACGGTCGCCGGGCGCGGAACTGCCACGCCGGCAGTGGCCCCACGCGCCGCGATCGGGGCCAGTGCGTGATCGGCTTCGGTTCGTCGATGGTGAATGGCAAGATCTCGCCAGACACCGGTGCCCCCTGCACATGGCTTGTGCGGGCCACCCCGTCCCGATACGCGTCGATCACCTGCCGGTAGCAGGCAGTGAGGACGGCGAGCGCGATCGCGTCCGGTTCGAGGCCGCGACACCGACGAAGAGCGTGAGACGGAGCACCCGCGGGTGGCCACCGCGGCCGTGGGGGACCCGCGCGCCGGACTGTCGCCCCACCGATCGCGACCGTCGTAGAACGACGATCGTCGCCGGAATCGTCGACGGATCCGGGAGTAGGGCACTCCCGTTCCGAAGGCAGTTTGCCTCGCCGTTGAGACGCGATAGCGCGCCTCGACCTCGGCGTCATGCCCGCCTGTATCGAGGCTGAGATTGGTCGGGTGTGCGGCCTGAACACGGCGTGGTGACCGTGCGGGCGCCTGGCCCGACCGCGGGTCGCCCGCCACTTGAAAGAGCAGGTTGACTGGCTCGCCGTCAAATGTTCTCGGTAGTCGCCGAGCAGCCGGATGACCGCGGCAGGATCCTGCTCCGCGTCGCGGCGCATCTCCATGCAGACCACCTCGCAATGCTTGACCACCGCTTCCGCTCACGTCATGACGTCGCCGCCGTTGGGATTGAGGGTCGCTCCCTGGTAGTAGCTGCCACCCTGCGAGGCGAGCAGGATCGCCGTGGGCACGATCTCCTCGACGGTGGCTGGCCGGCCCAGCGGGACCTCGGCCAGCTTCCGCGCTCGCCACGCCTCGGGAATCGCCCGCCAGAGCTCGGTGTCGATCGGCCCCGGAGCGATCGCGTTGACGAGCACACCGTGCGGGGCCATCTCGTAGGCGAGTGAGCGGGTGAAGCCGATCACCCCCGCCTTGGCCGCGCTGTAGTGAGCCATCGTGGCCGCTCCCTTCTGCGCCAGCTGCGAGCTGATGTTGATGATGCGCCCACGGCCTCGGCGGGTCATCGAGGGCAGGACAGCCCTGGTGCAGAGGAAGACCCCGCGCAGGTTGGTGCGCAGCATGTCGTCCCACATCGCGGTCGGCATGGTGGCGACCTCGCCGGCGGTGTCGATCCCGGCGCAGTTGACGAGCACATCGACCTCGCCGAGCGCGGCGACCACTGCCGCCATCGCGCCCGCGACCTGTGTCTCATCCCCCACGTCGGCGGCCACGGCGTGCGAGCGCCGCCCGCCGCGCCGCACCTCCGTGGCGGTGTCCTCGGCGGCGGCGGCACGAAGGTCGAGCACCCCGACGTCCGCACCAGTTGCCCCGAACCCCAGCGCAATCGCCCGACCGAGCCCGCCCCCACCACCGGTCACCACCGCGACCTGTCCCTCGAGTTCGCCCATCAGGTACTCCCGATCTCGCGCAGGAACCGGGCAACCTGCTCACGGCCGGCCCCCGCCATCAACAGGAGCGTCAGCAGGAGCCGCGCCTTGAGCCCGTCCAGGACGCCGGCGGAGAGGAGGCCGCGGGCCAGGAGGTCGGTCTCCGACCCCGGGAACCCGTACGTCTTGTGCAACACCGCGCCGGTCCCCGTCCGCGAGGCGAGCACTACCGGCATCTCAGAGGTCAACTGCTCCAGGGGCGGCACCCAACGGCGCGGGAGGTGTCCGCCACCCGTCGCCTCCACCACCAACCCCCGATACCCGAGTTCGGCGATCACCGGCAGGAGGCGGCCATCGTCGCCGAGGGCCGTGCGCAGCAGCGCGACCGGTACCTCGGCAGCGTCGGCGTCGACCGGGGGGAGCGGGCGGCGGCGCGCGGGGCGGACGCTCAGTTGAAGGCGACCCTCGGTCACCCAGCCGATCGGTCCGCACAGTGGGGAGGCGAACGCGTCGGGGCTCGTGGTGTGGACCTTGCGCACGAAGCGCGCGGCGTGCAACTGATCGCTCATCACGACCAGGCAGCCGAGACCGTGGGCGCTCTCGGAGCCTGCGACGCGGACCGCGGCGAGGAGGTTCGCCGGCCCATCGGCTCCTGGCTGATCCGGCGTCCGCATGGCAGCCGTCAGGACCAGGGGTTGCTCCGGAGTCCAGAGCAGGTCGAGCAGGAAGGCGCTCTCTTCCAGCGTGTCCGTGCCCTGCGTCACCACGACCCCGGCGGCACCGGCATCGATGTCCGCCTCCGCACGAGACCGCAGCTCGAGCAGATCGGCCACCGTGATCTCAGGAGACGGCACCTGACGGAACGTGGTCGCAGCCAGCTCGGCGACCGCGGCCAGCTCGGGAACCGCCGCCACCAGGTCCGCCGCCTGCAGGCGCGGCGTCGCAGCTTCCTGCCCCTGCGGGAGGGAGGCGATGGTGCCTCCCATGGTGTAGAGCGTCACGCGAGAGTGGGGCATGGAAGTCAGGCCGCGCGAAGGAATCGCTGCAGGGATCGCCGCAGCTGCGCCGTCTCCAGCCCCCGGGCAACCACGACCAACCGGGAGGCGCGATCCTCCGACGGCCAGGCGGGCAGATGCTCGGGCGCGTGCACCACATGCTGAACCGCATTGACGGCGACCGGCCCCATCCCCGCCGCGTCGAGCAGAGCCTTCACCCGCAGGATCTGAGGTCCATGGGCGTGCAGCAGCATGCTCAGCCAGACGCTGAAGGCGATCCAGTCCACCGGTTCCGGGAAGGAGAGCGTCAGGCAACCGGTGGACTCGTGGCCTACCCCCGGCGCTGCGTAGCTGCGATCGCCCGGCACGACTTCGAGGAGGGCCGGGCCGATCGGCTCGTCGAAGCCGCCACGGACGATCTCGGCGCTCGGGTTGAGCTCGCGCAGGCGCGCTTCGAGGCGGCTTACCACCGCGGGCTCGACGAGATCGGTCTTGGTGAGCAGCAGGCGGTCGGCAACCACCACCTGCTTGCGCGACTCCTCGTACCGGTCGAGCTGGGCCGATCCCTGGAGTGCGTCCACGGTGGCGAGCAGCCCCTCGACCGCGAAGTGGTGTTGCAGAACCGGATCGGTGGCCAGGGTGAACAGCACCGGCGCCGGATCGGCGAGCCCACTGGTTTCGATGATGACCCGTCGCAGGGGCGGCACCGTGCCGCGCTGATGGAGATCGAGCAGCTCACGTAAGACCTGGACCAGGTCGTCGCGCCGCTCACAGCAGGCGCAGCCGCCACCGAGCAGCGAGACCTGGTCGGCGATCTCGCGGACCAGCTCGTGGTCGAGCCCGATCGCGCCCACCTCGTTGACGACGATCGCGATCCCGCTGCCGCCGGCGGGACCCAGCATCCGGCGCAGCAGGGTCGTCTTCCCCGACCCCAGGAAGCCGCTGACGACGGTGACCGGGCAGCGGTCAGGCATCGGTGTCGAGCTCCATCAGGAGCGCCTCGTCGAGCGGGTCGAGACCGCGCCCGGCCAGACGTTCGGCCACCGGCCAGAGCTCGCCGAGATGCCGCACCAGCTCCGAGCTCCCCTTGCGATTGCTCACCAGGTAGCTGGTCGCGCTCCAGTCGTCGGACACGCCTACCCCGTAGTGGCGCAGCACCCGATCCACCAACCTGGTGCGCAGGAATCGTTGCCGGCGGCGCGAGGTCTCGGTCAGAGCGCTGCCGACCTGCGTCGCATCGAAGCGCTGCTCCGTCCAGTGCACCCCGTTGACGAGCTGGCCGCAGAGCACGCACATGGGCTCAGGCGCCCCCTGAGAACGGTTGCCGGGAGCGGTAGTCGTCGGCGAGCTCTTCCATCGTCATCCACGTCACCCCCTGGTGCCCGTTGATGTACTCGATCAGGCGCTCGAGCATCAGCAGCACCTGCGGGCGTCCGCTGACATCCGGATGAATGGTCAAGGGAAAGACGCCGTAGTCATATTCGCGATAGACCCAGTCGAACTCGTCTCGCCACATCTCCTCCAGGTGGCGCGGATTCACGAAGCCGTGACTGTTGGGCGACTTCTTGATGAACATCATCGGCGGCAGGTCATCGACGTACCAGTTGGCACCGATCTCGACGAGATCGATCTCGCGGCCGCGGACCAGTGGCTTCATCCACTCCTCCGCCTCCTTCGAGTAGTCGATCTTGGTCCAGGTGTCACCGACGCGGGCATAGAACGGCTGAAAGTCTTGATAGGACTGGCTGTGGTCGTAGCGGAATCCATACTTGAGCAGCAGCTCCGCCGTCACCGCGGACATCTCCCACCAGGGAGCCACATAGCCTCGGGGCGGACGTCCACTGATCCGCTCGATGAGATCGATGCTCCGCTTCAGCACGTCCTCTTCCTGCTTGGGAGTCATCGCCACCGGATTCTCGTGGGAGTACCCGTGCGCTCCCACCTCGTGCCCGCCCTCGGCGATCATCTTGACCTGATCGGGAAAGGTTTCGATGGAGTGGCCGGGGATGAACCAGCTGGCCTTGATGCCGTACTTGGCGAAGAGGTTGAGCACGCGGGGAACACCTACCTCACCGGAGAACATCCCGCGCTGAATATCGTTCGGCGAATCCTCGCCCCCGTAGGAGCCGAGCCAGCCGGCGACGGCATCGATGTCGACGCCGAACGAGCACCGTATCTCCTTGGCCATTCTCACACCTCCTCTGATCGCAGTTTGCGGTCATCCCGACCGACGAGCATCCACTGCCATCGTTGCCTCACCTCAGATGCCCACCTCCTCCAGCGTCTGGCCCGGCTTGATCCGGCGGGCCCCCAAGAGAGTGAACCCCGAGACGAAGACAGGAACTGCGCCGCCCAGCAGTGCCGCCACCGTCAACGAAAGGCCCGAATGCAGCAATGCGGTCAGTGCCGCACCGCCGATAATGGCACCGATCGGGCCCATCGCGTTGATGAAAGCGGTCCCTGTTCCGCGCGATCGTGTCGGGTACGACTCTCCCATGTATCCGAAGAGCGCCGAGTAGGGCCCGATGATGAAGAAGAGGCCGATCATATAGAAGATCAGGACGGGAACGATCCCGTGCGCGAGCACCAGCATGACCGCGTACGAGATGCCGGCCAGGAGCCAGCCCACCGCAATGGTCTCCCTGCGTCCTACCCGATCGCCGACATAGCCGTGCACCAAATAGCCGATGTAGGAGAGTGCATTCGATGCGATGAGTATGAACAGGGCATATTCGATCGGGATACCCTTGGCCGTGACCAGTATCGTCGTCGACAGCACGACAAAGATCTGGATGCCGATCCAGTTGAGGAGAAAGGACACGCCGAGCCAGATCGTGTGTGAGCGCTCACCGGCCTGGAACAGTTGGAGGTAGCTGAACGCGCGCGCCTTCTCGGTGTCGATCCCGTGCGTTGCCCCGAAGGCCTTGGCCTCGTCGACCTGGCCCAGGCGGACGAGCCGGCGAGTCTCCTTGGTCGCCTCGAAGCGTGGGGATTCGCGCAGCCGGGTGGCGAGGATGGCGATCACGATGATGGGGAAGGTGGCGATCGCGAAGACGCCACGCCAGCCGACGAAGGGCAGGAGAATCGCCGCCACGGCTGAGGCGAAGAGGACCCCGATCGGCCAGCCGCCCTGCACGAAGCTGTACAGGAAGCCGCGGCGATTCGCGCCGTAGAGCTCGGAGAGATAGGTGCTGTTCACCGCTTGCTCGGAATAGCCGTAGCCGGAAAGGGCCCGCACCAGGATCAGGTAGAGCGGGCTGAACGTCAGCGCCGCCAACCCTGAGCTCAAGGCCGCGCCGAAGGTGGTCAGCACGAGAGCCGTCCGCCGACCCAGGTAGTCGATCATCGGTCAGACGGTGAAGGCGATGAGGAAGGTCCCCACGGATACCCAGGTCGCAACGAAGGTGCTGAAGCCGGTGGACCACCCGAAGTCCTTGGCGATGACCGGCAGCAGCGTGCCGAACAGGATGTAGTCGTAGACCGAGAACATCCAGGCAAAGAAGGAGACGATCGAGGCGTAGATGACCTGTCTCCGGCCCACCGGCGCGAATCTCGACGCCTGTGCCTCAGCCATGCCGTGACCTCCCCATTCCACCGCCGCAGTCCGTGCACACGGCTGAGCGAGGGCGCCCTGCTCGCGTTGTCTTCATCGTCGATCCCTCCTCCCAGCGTCGCGCTCGCGTCTCTACATGGGCTGCGACGTGGCCACCGAAAGCTCCTGCCCGAAGCGGGCACGCTTGACGAATTCGCCGTCACCGGGCCGGCCGACGAGCTGGTCATGATCGACGATCACCCGGCCTCTGACCAGGACCACCTCCGGTGCCCCCACCACCTCGGTCCCCTCGAAGAGGTTGTAGTCGACCCTCGAGTGATGGTCGGCGGCGGAGATCCGCACTCGCCGGGTGGGATCGAAGATCACGATGTCGGCGTCACTGCCGACCGCGATCGTTCCCTTCCGAGGGTAGAGTCCGAAGTATCGAGCCGGGTTGGTCGCGGTCAGCTCGACCATCCGCCGTAGCGAGATGCGACCCTCTCGGACACCGAAGTGGTGCAGCATGTGCAACCGGTTCTCGATTCCCGGACCGCCGTTCGGGATCTTCGAGAAGTCGTCGATGCCCAGGGTCTTCTGCCCCTGCCAGTTGAACGGACAATGGTCGGTCGAGACGACCGACAGCACGTCGGTGGCCAGCGCCCTCCAGAGCACCTCCTGATGTTCCTTGGGGCGCGGTGGCGGCGTGTAGATGTACTTGCCACCCTCGAAATTCGGCCGTTCCAGGAAGCTCTCGTCGATGAACAGGTACTGGGTGCAGGTCTCTCCGATGACCTGCCAGCCGGCCGCCCGCGCCCGGGCCACCGGCTCGACCGACTCCCGGCAGGACACGTGCACGACGTAGAGCGGTGCGCCGGCGACGCGGGCCAGCTGGATGGCCCGGTTGGTCGCCTCGCCCTCGGTCTCCGGCGGTCGGGTCCGCGCGTGCCAGATCGGCTCGGTGTGGCCCTCGGCGAGCGCCTGCTTGACGAGCACGTCGATGGCGTCGCCGTTCTCGGCGTGGACCATCACCAGCGCCCCGGTTTCGGCGGCGATCTGCATCACCCTGAAGAGGGTTTCGTCGTCGACCATGATGGCGCCCTTGTAGGCCATGAACAGCTTGTAGCTGGTGACCCCGTCCTCCGGCGCGCGAGCCAGGTCCTCCAGCGAACCACCCTGCTTGAGATCCGTCACCGCCAGATGGAAGCCGACGTCGATCACAGGCTTGGCCCGTTCGATCTTCTCGTGCCAGGTGGCCAGCGCATCCGGCAGGCTCTGCCCGATCGCCTGCAGGCAGAAGTCGATGTGGGTGGTGGTGCCTCCGAAGGCGGCGGAGACGGTGCCGGAGGTGAAATCGTCGCAGCTGACGGTGCCCCCGAACGGCATCTCCATGTGGGTGTGTGGATCGACCGCGCCCGGCAACACGTACTTTCCGCCCGCGTCGATCACTCGGTCCGCCGGCAGATCCAGTGACGCGCCGATCATCGAGACCACGCCGCCATCGATGTACACGTCTCCGAGGTAGTCGTCGGAGGCCGTGACGACATGGCCTCCCTTGATGAGCACGGTCATTCGCTCCCCTCCATATCCATCCCTCAGGCCTCGGCAGGCAGGCTGAGCAGGGCGTTGACGATGATCTCGGCGGCCAGAGCAGCATCGGCGGGGTCCGCACGCTCCTCCGGCGAGTGGCTGACCCCGTCCCGGCAGGGGACGAAGACCATGCCGCTCGGAACCTGCGCGGCGACGCACATGGTGTCATGCGCGGCACCGGAAGGCATCGACCGATAGCGCTCACCAGACTCGTCCGCGCCTGCTGCCAGTGCTCCCACCACGCCCTGGTCGAGGGGCGTCGCCGCCAGGACCTGGCGCTCGGTGTACGTCGCGACCAGGCCGCGCGTCGCCGCCCGGCGACCGGCAAAGGCGGCGATCTCGCCGACCACTCCACTCACCGCGCCGTCGTCGACGCCGCGCACGTCGAGGGAAAGCCGCGCACGACCGGGGATCACGTTGATCAGGCCGGGCTCGAACCGGATCTCGCCAACGGCTCCCACCGTTCCTTTCCCGGCAGCGGTCGCGAGCCGCTCCAGCTCCAACACGCACTCGGCGGCGACCACCCCCGCGTCCCGACGCACGTCCATCGGGGTCGCCCCCGCGTGGTCGGCCCGCCCGATGATCTCGAGATCTCCGTGGGTGTAGCCGGCGATCGCGCTCACCACGCCGATCCGCTCCCCGGCGCTCTCCAGCACGCGGCCCTGTTCGATGTGCATCTCGACCCAGGCGGCCAGCCCATCAAGAGCCCGGATCGACTCCCGCCAGTGTGACGGCTGGTGACCTGCCTCCTCGGCATGGACCCAGAAGGGTCGGCCGTCGTCGACCGCTCTGAACTCCTCGCGGAGATCCGCTTCGGTCACCCGCTGGGTCATGATGCGGCTACCCAGCAGCATCTGCCCGAACCCGGAGCCCTCCTCCTCCAAGAACGAGATCAGCTGCAGGGGAAGCCCGAGCCGCAACTCCTGGTCGAGGCGGCACACCTCGAGCGCGGTGACGACGCCCATGGTTCCGTCGTAGCGTCCGCCGTTGCGATTCGAGTCGCAGTGCGAGCCGACGCCGAACGTGCGCTCGCCGGCGGGCCGGTTCCGCGCCACCAGGGTGCCGACCGGATCCGTCGACACGGTGAAACCCAGCTCATCCAGCTGGTCGCGGAAGTAATCCAGGGTGTTGCGGTAGACGTCGGTATAGGCGTAGCGGCAGATGGCGTCGGCGGAGAGCGTGTAGGAGGCCCCGGCAAGGGTCTCGATGTCCTCCGCAATCCGCTGCGTGCTGACCGCTCGATCGATGCGAATGCTCACCCCTGGTCCCCTTCTCGGTCGCCCGGTCTGGGATGCGTCTTGTGCAACAGACTGGAGACGCGGCGGAGGTGGTGCCACATCGCCCTTTCGGCCGCTGACGCGTCGCCGGCGACCACCGCCTCCAGCACTCTTTTGTGCTCGGCCTTCGCCTCCAGAATGCGCCCCGCCCGGCTCGCGTTCGCCAGATGCGAATTCTCGACCAACAGATCAGCCAGGTCGGCGACCAGACGAATGAACACCTCGTTGCCGGTGGCCGACGCAAGCGCTTCGTGGAATTGCGCGTCGAGCTCCGCCCATTGTCGCCCGCCGGCGCAGGATTCCATCTCATCCACGAGCCGCTGCATCGTCTGTACCTGCTCCGGGCCGGCCCGTCGGGCCGCGAGCCCCGCGGCAGGCACCTCGAGATGCGTCCGAACCTCATGGAGCTCGTCGACCGTGTAGCGCCCGAGCAACAGGGGGCCTCGGAAGCGGTTGCCCACCGACACGTAGTTGCCGCTCCCCGTCCTCGACACGATCAGTCCAATGCTCCGGAGGCCCCCGATCGCCTCGCGGATAACCGGCCGGCTGACCCCGAACGCAGCGGCGAGCCGGTGCTCCGCCGGAAGACGCTGACCATCCGCGACGCGCCCGCGACGGATCAACTCCAGAAGCTGCTCCCTCACCGTGTCCACGGCGTTGCTTCGCTCCACCCTCGAAACGCCGATCGAATCTGTCTGACCGCCAAACAGGTCCGGCATCGCAACGGTATAGCACCGGCACGCGCCCTCGGTCAAACGGCTTCCCGTCGCCGTCGGCCGTCTTCGGGACCGGTCCCGGTCGTTCTCCTCCCGAAGAACCTCGTCCCGGCCAGATGCATGGGACGCCGCTACGATTTGCGCTGAGGAGAGGGACACGCCAATGGAACTGCATGTCGTCGAGCTACCGGCCGCCCACACGCGGGCGGGATTCACCCCCACCCCGGAGTCGGACGCGTACCGGCGGGAGGGCGTCTATGACGCCGGCGGAGCCACGCTGTCGTTCGGCCGGCTCGACTTCGAGGGGGCCGCGGTCGACGACCCGATCGCGTCGCTGGCCGTGATGAGCGGGCGCATCGCGGCCGAGGTGGCGAACGGGATGCGCGCCGGACGCGACCTGCTGATGGTGGGGGGCAACTGCACGTCGGTACCGGGCATGGTGGGCGGGCTCCAGCAGGCGCTCGGACCCACCATCCGCATCGGGCTGGTCTGGTTCGATGCGCACGGCGACTTCAACACGCCCCGCACCACCCCCAGCGGAATGCTCGGTGGCATGCCGGTGGCGGTCGCCGCGGGCCTCTGCCACCCGTCGTGGCGGGCCGGCGCCGGCCAGCTGGTGCCGCTCTCCACCGACCGGATCGTGATGGTCGACGTCCGCAACCTCGACGACGACGAAGCCCGGCTGATTCGGGCGTCCGACGTCACCACGGTGCCGATACGGGGACCGGAGCTGCAGGCGGCGGTGGAACGGCTGGCGGCCGAGACCGACCTCCTCTACCTCCACATCGACCTCGACGTGCTCGATGCGGCCCTCGTACCCTCCCATCGCACGCCGGAGCCGCATGGCCCCGACGTCGCCGAGACCATGGCCGCGTTGGGCACGGTGCTGGACACGGGTCGGGTGCGCGCCCTCGCCCTGGTCTCCGTCTGCTCCGTCGAGTCCCGGGGCGAGGTGTCGCTGGCCTCGGCCACCGAGCTGTTGCGCGCCTGCCTGGGGCGCTGGGCAACCTCCTAGTGGTCTGTCGCTCAGATGGCTTGGGGCCATTGGGGCGACGCTCCTATCGGTTGATCGGTATTCCGCCGACGGCCGCCAGACCCTTGGTGGCGGGTCCGAACGACGTCTCGCTGGGGGGGCCCTCTCCCCGGGGACCACGGTGGCGTCTACTCGCTGGTCGCCGGAAGGTATACCCGCATGGCCGACCCTGACCGTCGTACTCCGCTACTGGAGTCGTACGAGAACGCTGCCGTGATCGTGTCGGGGATAACAGCGGAGCAGGTCACCCTCCGGACGCCGTGCCCCGGTTACGACGTGGCGGGTCTGATCGACCACATCGTCGAGGCCGCCCACCGGGCAGCTGCGCTCGGTCGGGGCCGGACCCCTCCGGCCGGAGACGACTCGCCCCACGTCGAACTGGCTGACGCGCCCGGCCAGCTACGCCGCGCTGCTGAGGAGGCGGCGCAGGCATGGGGGGACGATTCCCGGTTGTCGTAGTCG
>JBAPVZ010000184.1:0-1540 GCA_049283435.1 Candidatus Dormiibacterota bacterium | reverse complement strand
GAACAGCGTCGCGTCGGCGCCGTTGAGTGCCCGGGCGGCCTGCGCCAGCGTGTCGGCCTTCACCACATGCACGCCCTGCCGTTCGAGCACGCGCACGAGGGCCATCGACCCAGCGGGAGCCGGGTTGTCAGCTGCCAGCGGTTCACCGCCCGCCGTCGCACGATTGGTGAGAACGGTCGCCACGAGTGCCACCAGCATTGCGATCAGCGCGACGACCGCCCAGAAGCGCGTGCGGCGCATCCGCTCTCTGAGGAGAGGGGTTTCGACCGCTGTGTCCGGAGCGACGCGGGTGGCGGCGTCGGTCATCGGGCCGCGTGCCAGGAGTCGGCCTGCTGCGAGTACGGGGTAGCGGGTCGGGCAGAACCGACGGCGTCGTCTGCCTCGCGCACCGCGCGCAGCTCGGCCGGCGATGCGCTATCCCCTGCGTATCGCACGCGGTCGAAAATCGCTGCCGCTTCCGCAAGGCGTTCTGCGGCAGCGGGGAAAGCGCTGGACGCTGCGACCGTGACCTCATGCGATGTCGTGCCTGGCTGCACGGAGATGATGGTGCGCTCGGCGAGGCCCACGGTGAGCGCTCGAAAGGCATCGAGCACCGCCGCACTCCAGTCTCCGGCCCGCTCGGCCGCCGCCGCTGCCGCGCGCAACTGAGCGGCGGTTCGCGTGTCGCCGGTCTCGAACACACGCGCCGCCGCCGCGACACGGCGGTTCCTGCGGGGAACGCCGAAGACGATGATCGCGCCGACCACGAGACAGACGATGACGACCAGCGCGATGACGGCGAGCACATCGCCCGCCCCACCCGGGTGGTTGAACAGCGAGCCAAGCCAGTCCTGCACATGCTGAGACAGAATGTCCAGCCAGGTCGGACGCGCCGCCTGGTATGCCGGACCGCTGAGCTCGCGCAGCAGCAGATCGCGCGCGTGAGGCGCATCCGGGTCGACGGGGATGTCGGGCGGAAGCCGCAGTGCGAGCTGCGCGATCATGCCTGGCGCGTCGGGACGAACGGGTCGTTCAGCGCGCTCGCACCCGCTTGCCGTTCCTCCACGAATCGGATCAGCACGAGGTCGAGCCCCTCTCGGCGCATCCTCAGATCGAGGTAGAGCAGGGCGCTGGTCGCCGCTTGTACGACCGCGGTGATCGATGAGACCACGAGTGAGATCACGATCAGCACGACGTACGAGCCGATCGCGACGACGACAGCAGTGCCGTTCACCGAGCTCGCTCCGGTGGGAGCGATGAGGGTGCTGGCGATGGAATAGATGATGCTCACCGGAAAGCTGATGATCTGGCTGGCCGTCGACAGGATGACCCACACCAGTGCCTGCACCCCGAACGTTCGCCAGAACGACCGGTTCGTCAGCGACCAGGAGCGCGCCATCGCGGCGCGGATGCCGATTCGCTCGAGAACGATGGCGCTCGGCACGAGTGACAGCTTGGTGCCGAGCCAGACGGCGATCACCAGGAGTCCGAGCGCGCCGAAGACGCCGACAATCACGCCGACGGCGATGAACGCGCTGCCGGCCAGGACGAGGGCGGTGAC
>JBAPVZ010000183.1:0-3729 GCA_049283435.1 Candidatus Dormiibacterota bacterium | reverse complement strand
GTCGCCCTCGATCCGATGCACGATGGCGTCGCCCTGCAGCGGCCGGCCGAACTCGAGCGTGACCCCCTGGGGCTGCAGCGCGCGATTCACGATCGCAATCGTCGTCCGAGCACCGTTCGCATCGCGTGAGGCGGCCACGTCGAGCACGGGGAATGGTCCGAGGTCGCCGACCCGATGTGGCCAGGGCGCTCCGGCGGGGTCGGCGTGGTCGATCGTGTCGCCGGCGACGAGCGCGTCCAGCGCGACCTCGCGGGTGAGCGTCGACGCGAGCTGGAGCGGGTGATAGATCGTCTGGAGGAAGAGACCCTGCGGGCTGGTGATGATCGGAGCGATGACATTGACGAGCTGCGCCAGGTTCGCCATGCGCAGCGTCCGGCAGTGGCGCACGAACACGTTGAGGTAGGTCGCGACCGCCAGCGCGTCGGAGAGGGTGTACCGCTCCTCCAGGCCCGAACTCTCCCCGCGCTCGCGGAACCAGACGTTCCACTCGTCGTAGGCGACGCTGACGGGCGGCTCGACCCGCTGGAGGTATCGAGCCCGCTCGATCAGCGCGCCACAGAGGCGCAGCGCTCGTTCGGCGTGCAGCGGGGCGAGGACGTTCGACCAGTAGTCGGCCGAGCCCGTGTAGAGGTGGATCGAGTGATGGTCGACCGAGCGCACGAGGCCCTCGATGACGATGCGATCCCAGTCGCTGAACCCGTCCTTGCCACAGCTCACGAGCTCGATCGTCGGATCCGTGCGGCGCAGCGCACTCGCCCACTGGCGGGCCCGGCGCACGTAGTCCTCGGCGGACAGGGCCCCGAGCTGCCACTCGCCGTACATCTCGTTGCCCAGGCCCCAGTAGTGGACCCCGTAGGGCTCCGGATGGCCGTTGCGCCGGCGCTCGTTGACCCAGTACGTGTCGCCGGTGCCGTTGCAGTACTCGACCCAGGCGCACGCCTCCTCGAGCGTTCCCGTGCCCATGTTCAGGCACAGGTAGGGTTCGGTCCCCAGCTCCTGGCAATAGGCCATGAACTCGTCGGTACCGAAGGTGTTCGGCTCCTCAGCGTGCCAGGCACGCTCCAACCGCCGGGGACGATCCGCCGCCGGCCCGATCCCGTCGGTCCAGTGATACCCGCTGACGAAGTTGCCGCCGGGCCAGCGCAGGACGGGCGGGTGGAGCCGGCGGGCCGCCTCGAGGACGTCGGTTCGGAAACCTCGTTCGTCGGCCAGGGGCGATCCGGGATCGTAGAGCCCGCCGTAGATGCAGCGCCCGAGGTGTTCGACGAAACCGCTGAAGATGCGGCGATCGACCGTTCCCAGCGTGCGGTCCCAATCGATGCGAATCAAAGCCACCGGGATTGCCCTCCTTGCTGGCGGATCGTCACTGCTCCCGATCCGCAGAACCGGGACCGCGTCCGGGGCCGGCTATCGTACACGAGCCTCGTCGCTCCGGCGCACGATCTCGTCCACCGTCTCCTCCGGCGACTGCGCCGAGGTGTCGAGCCAGAGACCGAGGCGAGGGGTTTCCGCCGCAAAATCAGCGCAGAACTCCTCGACGTCCCAGGCGCCGTACCCGGACTTCCCGCGCTGCCGTTCTCGGGCCGCGACGACGTCGGGACGCGGCGCGAGAACGACGACGAAGAGGGGGGAGGTCTCGAGCAGGCCGACGACCTCGCCGAGCGCCGGACCCGAGTAGATGTCCTGCAGGACGACCGTGAACCCTGCGCGCCAGTATTCGTTCGCCGTCATCGCGGCCAGTCGTTGGCGGAGGGCGAGCTGGCGCATCGCCTCCGGTCCCAGGGGGGGTGCGATCGGGTCGCCTCCGCGCACGATCAGCCGGCGGAAGACGTCGCCCCGCAGGTGCACGCTCCGCTCGAAGCGGCGCGCGAGCAGGTCCGCGACCGTCGACTTGCCGGCCGCCATCACACCGGTGACCACGAAGCTGAGGGGAGCGCCGAGCGAGTCCGCCACGTCACTCATGGTGCCGGCGTGCCCCGCCTACGTCCACCCGCCCGGCGTGCTCCGGGCCGACCCGACCGCGCGTCGCCTCTGTAGAGCGTCGAGGGCCGTGTGCGCACAAGTCGCAGGCGGACTTACTCAGCCGTGGCAGTCGAAGGCCGGATCGCCGTCGAACCGGTACGTCGCCACCGTGCGCCGGATCGGCGTGCCGCCGACACCGGCCCGTCAGCCGATCACGGTGACGCGACGACGGTCGCACGCTGCCGGCGTGCGTGCGGCGAGGGTCTGCGAGTGCCGTCACCGTCAGGGCTCCCTGGCCACCTCGGCCTGGCCCGGCGCCCCGTGGGCAGGGCGGCGCAGCGTGCCGACGAGCGCCGGCACCATCGCCAGGCTGGCGCGCCGGACGTCGTCGAGCATGAAGGAAGGGGAGAGGGGCACCGCGCCGGGCGCGTATTCGCCCCGCTGGATCAGCTGCCTGGTCTCGCGCGCCCAATCGGCCAGCGCCTCCCGGTGCTCCGCCTCCGCCACCCGCTGCATGAAGGAGAGCACCTCGGACGCGAGCATGGGCAGCCGGTCCCGCGACAGCTCGATGAGCTCGTGCCCGGAGTGCCAGATCCCGTCGACCGGGACGAAGTGCCCGATCAAGGCGACCCGGTCGGTGAGCCTCGCCTGCTGGGGCGGTGAGATGTCGACGGCGAGCCGGGCGCCGGTGAGGTACTCGACGACCGTCGTGGTCGGGTCCCCGAGCTCCCCGATCTGCCAGAGGCCCCAGCGGTCGTAGGTCGACCAGTCGGCCGCTCGGCGCACGTCGTCGGTGGTGGCGTCGAACGTCGCGTCGGCGACGAGCTCGTCGAGCAGGTTGCGCTTGCCGTCGAGGATCGCGCAGACGTACGCGTGCTCGACGGCGAGCTCTACGGTCGGTGTCTGCTGCCCCTGCGACCAGCCGGCGAGCTCCTCGGGCGCGAGCGCTCGCTCGTCCACCCAATGGTCCAGATTCGCGGTCAACAGCTCGGCGAGATCGCGACGAGTCCGGACGTAGCGCAGAAGCGTCCGCTGGGTGAGCGTCATCGGGGCCCGATCGCGAACGCGGTCGAGCAGCCCCCGCGTGCGGGCGGCACACTCGTCACCCCTCGCAGCGGGCAGCCCGGCTGCGAGGGTCGCCAGGCAGCGACTCCGGAGCAGCTGCGTCGCTTCGTCGTCGGGCCGCGCGCGCAGCACGCCGTCCGCCGTCTCGGCCGCCGGCAAGAGATCACCCGCCTCAGCCTCGGCCGCCGCCAGGCGCACGCGCAGGTCGATCGAGCTCGTGTCCGTGAGGCCGGCCTCCGCGAGCGCTTCGCGAAGCAGCTGCCGCGCCGCCGCTGGATCACGATCCACGGTAAGAGCGACGTCGGCGGCGAACGCGAGGGTGGACGCCGGCCGTCCCGCCTCCAGAAGGGCGGTGCGCAGTGCCCTGGCGCGGTCGGCTCCGAGGTTCAGGAGCAGGTTCCGCGCAACCTCGACCGGCGGGACGACCCTGGCGAAGAGCTGCTCGAACAGCATCGCCGCGCCGGCGAGCGGGGTCTCGGGATCGCCGAGTATCTGCAGGGCGCCCGCCATGGCCCGCAGCACGCGGTGCTGTCGCTTGCCCTCGCGCTCGCCCCGGCGGGCGCGGTACCCATGGCGGCGTTCGCGCCTGCGGTCTCGGCCCGACCCCCGCGGTCTCTTCGGCACCGCGTCATGCTACGCAGCGCATCGGTCCTGGAAATCGGGGATCAGGACGGCAATCAGTTGGGGAACGTCGAGCTGACC
>JBAPVZ010000182.1:0-3957 GCA_049283435.1 Candidatus Dormiibacterota bacterium | reverse complement strand
GATTCCATGTATGTCATGGAATCCGTTCCTCCCCCCGCCCGGTTTGACTGCCGGACATGACGCCGTCGACACTCAGCTGTGGTAGACCCAGCATGATGGCCCCTGACGACTTGGACCTCGACGCCATCCGCCACCAGCTTGAGGCCAACCGCGACCGCACCCGCGAACGCTTGGCGGTGCTGTCCAGGCGGCCCGAGCGCGGTAGTGCGTTGGGGTTCGGCAAACGCATCGGCGACGGCACGACGGAGGCGGTCAGCCGGCTGACCGAGATCGGCGTCGGCGACTCGCTCGAGCGGGTGCTGGCCCGCACCGAGCGCGCCCTGGCCAAGCTCGATGAAGGAACCTACGGGACCTGTGACGCCTGCGGCGGTCCGATCTCGCCGGGCCGCATGCGGGCCCTGCCCGAGGGCGTGCTGTGCCTCTCCTGTGCCGCCTCTGAACGCCGCGCTGGGCCTCCCCGACGTCGATGAGACAGCTGGCACTCCACGCCCGGGACCGGCAGGCCAGGCTCGGATCCGAGGCCTATACTCCCCGGCGAAGATTAGTCATGCGCATGCACGTGTGACCGATGCCGGGGGCGGCTCGAGTGCGACGCGCCGTCGAGGGAGGCATCCATGCAGCGCAGTACCGAGCGGATCCTGACCACGCATACCGGGAGCCTGCCCAGGCCCGACGCCCTGGAGCAGGCGATGTTCGCGGTCATGGACGGAAAGCCCCAGGACGCCGAGGGGCTCCAGTCGCTGGTGCGCGAGGCCACGCTCGACGTCGTCCGCCGGCAATCCAGCTGCGGAGTGGACATCCTCAACGATGGAGAATTCGGCAAGCCGTCCTACAGCACGTACGTCACGGATCGCCTGACCGGCTTCGGCGGTGAGTCGGGACCGATGAACATCCAGGACTTCAGCGAGTATCCCGGCGCCGAGGAAGCCCTGCTCACCGACCCGGGCTTCACCCATCTGGTCCGGCCCGCCTGCATCGGACCGGTGGAGCGTCGTGCCGATGCAGACGCGGCCACTGCCAACGACATCGCCTTGTTGAAGGAGGGACTGGGCGGTGTGGAGGTCACCGAGGCGTTCATGACCGCCGTCTCACCGGCGACGATCACGATGTTCCTGGAGAACCAGTACTACCCCGACGATGAGTCGTACCTGTACGCGCTTGCCGAGGCCATGGCGCCCGAGTACAAGGCGATCGTCGACGCCGGCCTGGTGCTCCAGGTCGACTGCCCTGACCTGGGTTGCGGCCACGTCATGTATCCCGGGGCGTCGGCGGACGAGCTCAAGCGCAAGCTCCCCGTGCATGTCGAAGCTCTGAACCATGCGCTCGGCGATCTCCCGCCGGACCGCATGCGGATGCACGTGTGCTGGGGTAACTACGACGGTCCGCACCACCGGGATATCGAGCTCAGGGAGATCGTGGACACGGTCCTGCGCGCCCGACCCGACGGCTTGGTGCTGGAGGGCGCGAATCCCCGCCATGAGCACGAGTGGCGGGTGTTCCAGGACGTGCCGCTGCCAGACGGCAAGGTCCTGATGCCCGGGGTGATCGACTCGACGAACAACTACATCGAGCACCCCGAGCTCGTCGCGCAACGTCTCGTCCGGTACGCCGACGTGGTTGGCAAGGAGAACGTGGTGGCTGCCAGCGATTGTGGCTTCGGTACGTTGGTGGGCATGCGCGGGACCGCGCCGTCGGTGGCCTGGGCCAAGCTGGAGACCATGGCGAAAGGCGCCGAGCTCGCCACTCGCGAGCTCTGGTAGCCCGGCCGGCACCGCCGCCGCGACGGCACACCGATGACCGAGCCTCGGAGGTCGAGCACCCGCCGGGCCTGTTGCGGCCTCAGCCCCCGGGCCCGGCAGCGCCGATGGTCCAGCCGTCGACGACCTCCTCGTGATCCACCACAATCGCGCGGCGGTGCAGATTGGCAGCCGCGCAGGCATGGTTGGGCACCAGCCGCACCCGAGCCCCCACCGGAACGTCACTGGGTGCCTCGGTGGCGACGATCGCGTGCTGCTCGTACAGCCGTTGCACGCGCAGCTCCGGGTGTCCCCACACGAAGCCAAAGCCCTCGGCGCGGGGAGTCAGACGCTCGGCGGCCATGGCCTTGGAGCCGGCGTCGAGAATGATCCTGTGCGGGTCCGGTCGCCCGACCACGGTCGACAGCACGGTGAGGGCGCAGCGCTCTGGTCCCACCAGGCCCAGGGCGACCTGGGTGGCGTCGTAGAAGACGTAGTTGCCCGGTCGCATCTCGGTGATTCCCGTCCCGGGCCGCAGGCGGTGGGCGGTGGGGGTGGTCCCGGCGCTCCGGGTGGGGGACTCGATCCCTCGAGCCGCCAGCGCCGCGGCGGTCGCGGCCAGGGCGTCGCCTTCCGCCTCGGCGACGCGGTCGAGCTGATCGTCATCGGTGGCCCCGTAGGCATGCCCGCCGAAGGTCATCAGCCCGTCGAATGGGCACTCCTCGGCGCGAGGGGCCGCGTCGATCAGGGCTGCGGTCGCCTCGCCCGGAGGCGTGCCCAGGCGTCCGGTCCCGCAGTCGACCTCCCACAGGTAGGGAATCCGCGCCCGAGCGAACCGGCAGGCTTCGATCAGTCCGTCGAGCACGGACAGGTCGTCCAGCACGACCCGCAGCCGCGCCCGGAGCGCCAGGATCGCGAGCCGGCGTAGCCGCCATTCACCGACGGGCGGGTAGGCCAGCAGGATGTCGTCGAAGCCCGTCGCGGCGAAGTACTCGGCTTCGGCGAGCGTGGCGACCGTGATGCCGGCGGCGCCGCACTCGCGCTGCAGGCCCGCGATCTCCGCGCACTTGTGCGTCTTGGCGTGCGGCCACAGCGCCGTCCCGGCGCTGCGCGCGCGAGCGTCCATCTCGGTGATGTTGCGAAGCAGAGCACCCCGGTCGATCACCAGCGCCGGAGTGGGGTCCTGGCTGAGCGTCCTCATCCGCACAAAGCCGGCATGGGATCCTGGCTGAGCGTCCTCATCCGCACAAAGGTAGCTCGGGCGAGCCTGCGGTGGACCGGGGATAGCTTGATCCACATTTCGGGTAATACGGCCCTGCGTCGGTTTCGGGCGCGCACCACCAGGACGAGAGAGGGATGACATGACCGGACAGGGAATCCGTTGGGCCTCCGCGCGGGCGGCGGCATTGATCACCGCGACAGCCCTCGCGCTCGCTGCGCCCGCCGCGGCCGATGCCTCCGCCCCGGCTCCATTCGGCCACCCCTGCACGGCACAGAACGGCGTTCGTGTCTGCCCCACGGCCACGCTGACTCAGCGGGTGCCGTCGTTCGACGGCGTGCCGCTCGACGTCGACGTCACCCTCCCGGCCACCGGAAAGGGACCCTTCCCGACGATCGTGATGCTCCACGGGTGGGGGAACGACAAGACGTCGTTTGAGTCCACCAGCCCCGCCGGGGACGGCAACGAGACCTATGACTACAACAACGTCTACTACGCCCAGCATGGCTACGCCGTGGTCAACTACTCCTCGCGGGGGTGGGGCAACTCGTGCGGCGCGCCGAGCTCGCGCACGCCCGACTGCGCGAAGGGCTGGATCCATCTCGCCGATCAGCGCTATGAAGCCCGTGACACGCAGTACCTGCTCGGCCTGCTGGTCGACCAGGGCATCGCCAAGCCCAAGGCGCTCGGCGTCACCGGCATCTCCTACGGCGGCGGACAGAGCATCGAGCTGGCCTACCTGAAGGATCGCATCCGGCTGATCGACGGCAGCTTCGCGCCGTGGAGGAGCCCGATGGGCACGCCGCTGGCGATTCGTGCCGCCTACCCCCGCTGGCCCTGGTCAGACCTCGTCGATGCGCTGCTGCCGAACGGCCGCTTCCTGGACACCACGGTCGCGCCCCCGGAACAGAGCCGCAACCCGATCGGCGTGGAGATCCAGAGCTACGTCAGCGGGCTCTACGCGCTCGGTCAGAGCAAGGGCTACATCACCCCGCCCGGTGT
>JBAPVZ010000181.1:0-11468 GCA_049283435.1 Candidatus Dormiibacterota bacterium | reverse complement strand
CACCGCATCTCACTGGCCGGAGGCGATGAGGTGGGCCGAGCGGCGCTCGCGTCGACCGGGCTGAGCGTGCGTCCGTCGGGACGGCGCGATGCGTTCGGGTGGCGCCATGAATCGGCCCGCGCCACCTACGGGGACCTGTTGACATCACTCGAGCAGATCCAGTCCGTGCTGGACGTCAACGTCGTGCAGCTGGCCAGACTCGGTCGGAACGTGGATGGAGAGCGCAGCACGAACTCGCTGCCGTTCGTGCATGCTGCCGCCGTCCGGCAGGGGATGAGCATGTTCGACGGTGACGGCGGTTACGACCTGGTGGAGTCGGTGGAGCGCGTCGAGCTCGACGGCCACGTGTACGACCTGGACATCGAGCAGGTCCACAACTTCGTCGCCGAGGGCCTGGTCACGCACAACTCGATCTACGGGTGGCGCGGCGCCGACGTCCGCAACATCCTCGATTTCCGCAACGACTACCCGGACGCGACGGTCGTGCGGCTGGAGCAGAACTATCGCTCGACCCAGCCGATCCTCGACGCCGCCTATTCGGTGATCCGCCGGAACCCGGATCGTGCGGAGAAACGGCTCTGGACGAACCGGACCGGCGGCGAGCGCATCAACGCCGCCCAGCTCTACAACGAGGTCGAGGAGGCGGAGTACGTCGCCGACGAGATCCAGCGGCTCCGGCAGCGGGACGGCATGCCCTACGGCGACGCTGCCGTGCTCTACCGGATGAACGCCCAGTCCCGCGCTTTCGAGGACGTCTTCCGCCGGCGGCGCATTCCCTACCGGCTGATCGGGGGCGTCCGCTTCTGGGAGCGCGCCGAGGTGAAGGACCTGCTCGCCTACCTTCGGTTCCTGCACAACCCGAGCGACCTGATCAGCTTCGCACGACTCGTCAACGCGCCCCGCCGCAAGATCGGCGCGAAATCGGTCGACGCGCTGCAGACGGCATCCCTGGAGAGCGGTCGCGACCTGCTGACGATCGCCGCCGACCCGGCCTCGGTGCCCGGGCTGCCGCGTGCCGCCCAGGGACCGGTCCGGCTGCTCCACGACCAGCTGCAGTCGATCCGGGCGACGATCGGCGTGCTGCCGCCGAGCGAGCTCGTCGGCCACCTCATCGAGCTCACGGGGCTCGAGGACCACCACCGTGACGGCACCCCACAGGGCGACGCGAGAATCGAGAACCTGGCCGAGGTCCAGGGCCTCGCCGCCGAGTTCGACGCGCGCGGCGACCCGGGGCCGGCGCTGGAGGAGTTCCTGACCGACGTCGCGCTCGTCTCCGATGTCGACGCGCTCGGCGAGAGCGAGCCGGGCGTGACGCTGATCACGCTGCACATGGTGAAGGGCCTCGAGTTCCCGACCGTCTTCCTGGTCGGGTTGGAGGAGGGCCTGCTGCCGCACCGGCGAGCGGTCGAGGACGAGCGCGAGCTGCCCGAGGAGCGGCGTCTCTGCTACGTCGGCATCACGCGTGCCGAGCACCGCCTGTACGTGACCTGCTCGTTCCGCCGCCACCTCTACGGCCAGTCCCAGGCAGGGCTACCGAGCCGTTTCCTCAGCGAGATCCCGCGCGAGCTACTGGCGCCCCCGCGCAAGGGAGCTGCGCCGGTGGCGCCCCCGCGGCGAGACGACGCCGGCTCTCGCGGCCCGACCTATCGCGAACGCCTGGCCGCCCGCCAGGCCGAGCCGGCCCCAGCGCCGGCCCCGGTACAGCGCTTTGCGAAGGGCGATCGCGTGAACCATCCGACCTTCGGTCCCGGCACCGTGCTGAAGAGCACGTTGACGCGAACCGACGAGGAGCTGATGATCCAGTTCGACCGCGTGGGCATGAAGATCATGAGCGGCATGCTGGCGCCGTTGACGAAGCGATGACGAAGGCGCAGACGAACCGGAAGCGGCAGACGCCAGATGTCGAACCGCGGCTCGAGGAGCTGCGGCGCGAGATCGAGCGGCACGACTACCGCTATTACGTGCTCGATCAGCCCGAGGTCACGGACGCGCAGTACGACGCGCTGTTCCTGGAGCTCCGCCATCTGGAGGAGGAGCACCCCGAGCTGGTGACGCCGGAGTCGCCGACGCAGCGGGTCGGCGGCGTCGTCAGCGCGCAGTTCGCGAAGGTGACGCACCGCACGCCGATGCTGAGCCTGCAGAACGCGTTCGACCCCGAGGAGATCCGCGCCTGGGACGCGCGGGTGAAGCGCGTCATCGGAGACGACGTCACCTATGTCTGCGAGCTCAAGATCGACGGTCTCGCGATCTCGCTCGGTTACCGGACCGGCGACGACGGGCGCGCCCGCCTGGAGCGGGCGGCGACCCGTGGCGACGGGCGCATCGGTGAGGACGTGACGGCGAACGTGCGCACGGTGCGCAGCGTGCCGCTGAGCCTGACGCCCGTGCCCGGCCTGCCGCCACAGTTCGAGGTCCGCGGCGAGGTCTACATGCCACGGGCGTCCTTCGAGCGGCTGAACCGGGAGATGGAGGAGCAGGGGCGTTCGCCGTTCATGAATCCCCGCAACGCGGCCGCCGGCAGTCTGCGCCAGCTCGACGCGAAGATCACGGCGGCCCGCACCCTGCAGACGTTCGCGTACACGCTCGACCCCGCGGGACCCGCGCACAGCCAGTGGGATGCGCTCGACGCGCTCGGTCAGATGGGGTTCCGCGTCAACCCGAACCGCAAGCGGCTGCACACGATCGACGAGGTGATCGAGTACCACGACCACTGGCTCGAGCACCGGGGCGAACTGGACCACGACATCGACGGCATGGTCGTCAAGGTCGACCGCCATGACCAGCAGCTGGAGCTGGGCTTCGTCTCCCGCTCGCCGCGCTGGGCGATCGCGTTCAAGTACGCGGCCGAGCAAGCGGAGACCGTCGTCGAGGACATCGTCTGCCAGGTCGGGCGCACCGGCGTGCTGACGCCGGTCGCGAAGCTGCGGCCGGTCATCGTCGCCGGCGTCACCGTCAGCAACGCAACGCTGCACAACGAGCAGCAGGTGAACGAGAAGGGTGTGCACGTGGGCGCCCGCGTCGTCATCCAGCGCGCCGGCGACGTGATCCCCGAGGTCGTCTCGGTTCTCGATCCCGAGCCGGGCTGGCGGATGCCCGAGCGCTGCCCCGTCTGTGGCGGCGAGGTCGTGCGCGAGGAGCCCTACGTCGCCCATCGTTGCATCAATCCGTTCTGCCCCGCCCAGCGCCTGGAGCGGCTCCGTCACTACGCGTCCCGCGGCGGGCTCGACATCGACGGACTCGGGTACGCGACGATCGTGCAGCTCGTCGACCGCGGCTGGGTGGAGGACCCCTCGGACTTCTACCGCGTGACGCTGGAGCAGGTCCAGGACCTCGATCGGTTTGCGCAGAAGTCGGCGGAGAACCTGATCAAGGCGATCGAGGCGAGCCGCCGCCCGCCGCTCGGCCGGCTGCTCTACGCACTCGGGATACCCGAGGTCGGGGAGGCGACCGCCCTGCTGCTCGCCCAGGAGTTGCAGACGCTGGCGGCGGTGCGCTCGGCGAGCGTCGAGGAGCTCGACGCCGTCGAGGGCATCGGCGCGAACATGGCGGGCGAGATCCGTGCCTTCTTCGACGGTCACGGCGGTCAGCTCGTCGATCGACTCGTCGAGGCCGGCGTCGAGCCGGAGGCCGAGGCGCCGCGCCCCGAGGGCGTGTTCAGCGGCAAGACGATCGTCGTCACCGGCACGCTGGAGAGAGCCTCGCGGCCCGAGCTGGAGGAGCTGATCCGGAGCCGGGGCGGCAAGGCGGCGAGCAGTGTCAGCGCCCGGACCGACTACCTGGTCGCCGGCCCCGGCGCCGGCTCCAAGCTGGAGAAGGCCCAGCGGCTCAAGGTCCCGGTGCTCGACGAAGCGGCGTTCTGGGCGCTGGCGGAGGGCGAGACGCCCCCGCCGAGCGTGGACGGGTAGTGCGCGCGATGTTCGACGTCGCGGTCGTCGGAGCCGGACCCGGGGGCGCCGCCGCGGCCCACCTGCTCGCCGGCGCCGGCCTCCGCACGCTGCTGCTCGATCGTGCGCGTTTCCCGCGCGACAAGACGTGCGGCGACGGTCTGACGCCGCGGGCGGTCGCGGTCGCCCGCGAGATGGGTGCGCTCCCCGAGCTGCTGCGGGCGGGCTATCGCATCGACGATTTCGAGGTCGTCGCGCCGAGCGGGCGGACCGCCGTCGCGCCCCTGTCGGAATGGGACGGCGTGCCGGCGCTCGTCGTGCCGCGGCTGGAGCTCGACGACATCCTCCGCCGGCGCGCGCTCGCCGCCGGCGCCGAGTTCGTCGACGAGTGCGCGATCGAGGACCTGGCGCTCGATCGGGACGGCGTGACGCTCACCGGCTGGCGCGCCCACCGGCCGTTCACCGCCCAGGCTCGGATCGTCGTCGTCGCGACCGGCGCCGCGATCGGGCTCCTGGAACGAGCACACCTGCTGCGCCGGCGTCCCGAGTTCATGGTCGCCGCGCGGCAGTACGTGGACGGCCTGCCGGCCCCCCCGCGACGGTTGCGCATGGGCTACGCGGGCACGTCCGTGCTCGGCTACGGCTGGGTCTTCCCGGCCTCGGCGTCGTCGGTGAACCTCGGGGCCGGGATCTTCCGGCGGCAGCCGGGCCTGTCGGCCGGGGGCGTGCTGTCGACGTTCCTCGACCAGTCCACGCTGACGCGACACGTCGCCGGTGGCCACCGGGGCGGCGTGAAGAGCTACCCGCTGCGAACCGACTTCGCGACCTCCAGGACGCATGGCGAGCGGGTGCTGCTCGTCGGTGAGGCGGCCGGGCTCGTCAACCCGCTGAGTGGCGAGGGGATCGACGCCGCCCTGGAGTCGGGGCGGATCGCCGGCCGGCACGTGCTGGAGATGTTGGAACGCGGTCGCTTCGACCGCGCAGCGGGCGAGGCGTACGACGCCGAGCTGCGCGCACGCTACCAGCAGGTGTTCGAGACCTGCACCCGGCTGAGGAACGTCTTCGTGCACCGAAGAGGGGCCTTCCAGCGAGTTGCCGTCGAGGCGGCGGTCTGGATGGCGCAGACGAATCCGCGCCTCGCGCCCCGCCTCGTCGAGCTGGTGCTGGAGAACCAGCCGATCCCGGTCCCGACCAGTCCGCTCGGCCTCGCTCGCTCCTGGCTCCGGCGAGCGCCGCCACGGTCCCCCGAGCCGGCGCCGCTTGGCTGACGGGAGCCGGGCTGCCGATCGTCCACAATGAGACGTCGTGGTCTGCCCGCGATGCCTCCTCGAGCTGCCGGAACGTGCCCGCTACTGCGCGCGGTGCGGCACGCGGCTGCAGGACGGCGCGCCGGCGCGTGACGCACCTCCCGGTTTCGCCGCGCCGCCCGGTTTCGCGGCCGCGGGCACTTTCGCCACCCCGTTCGGCGCGGCTCCGCCGCCGGTGCGCCGGAGGCGACCGCGACCGCCACTCTGGCTGCTGCTGCTCTTCTGGGTCGGCAGCGTCATCCCGCTCTTCTTCGGCTTCGTCTACGGGCTGATCGCGATCGATCCCGGCCTGGGCGGCGGCTCCACCGGCCTGAGCCCGGCCCAGGTCCAGCAGACGGCGATCGTCATCACGGTCTGCTGCGTGCTGCTGCTGGGGCTGCAGCTGGTCGCCGCCGGCGGCCTCACCGGCGCCCAGTCGTGGGGCCGGATCATCGGTACGATCGTCTGCGTCGCGTGGGCCTTCACCTGCATCGGCATCCCCGTCGCCGTCCTCGCCCTGGGCGGCATCTGGTGGCGCCGCGGGCCGGCCGCGACTCCCGGCACGTAGGGCCGCGGGCGGTCAGCGCTCCGGACCGGCCTGCGTCCCCAGATAGAGGAAGCTCGGACTCGCCTCCGGGCCCCCCGTGTAGACCTCGAGCGCGTGACCGATCCAGCCGGCAACCCGGGCCAGCGCGAAGATCGCCTCGCTCGATCCCCGCACCATGCGCGTCGTGTGGGCGAGCGCGGCAAGCGCGAAGTCGACGTTCGGTGCGGGCAACCCCCGCGCCTCGGTCACCGACATGATCTCGCGCACGACCTGCAGCTCGTCGCGGCCCGCGCAGCGATCCGCCAGCTCGGTCAGGACGACGGCCGCCCGGGGGTCGCCGCCGGTGTGCAGCCGGTGACCGAAACCGGGCAGCCGGTCACCGCGCCGCAGCCGCTCGCCGATCGTCCAGGCGGCTCGTTGCGGCAGCGACACCTCGGCGAGCAGATCCTCCGCGGCCAGTGACGCGACCGCGTGGAACGGACCGCCGAGCGCCGACAGGCCGACCGAAACGACCGAATAGGGATCGGCGAGCAACGACGCGGTGAGGCGGGCCGACAGCGTCGACAGGCTCAGCTCGTGGTCGATGAGCAGGATCAGCGCGTCGTCGAGCAGCGCGACCAGGCCCTCGTCGGGCGCGTCGGCCGTGAGGCGGGGCCAGAGTCTGGTCGCGATCGAGCTCTCGACCGGTGGGTTCTCGCCGGTCAGTGGGAGGCTGTCGACGAGGGCGCTGAGCAGGCGGCGGCCGCTCATCTGCACGGCCTGCTCGCTGGTGTCGTAGCGCAGCGGATCGGTCGGCGCGATCGCGGGCACGGTGACGCGCAACCGGTCCATCGGCAGGGTGCCGACCGGTAACGCCTGCTGCACCGCGTGGCCGGTCGCGAGCGCGGCGTGATCCGAGTGCCACGGCTGCTCGTGCGCGACCCGGCCGGTCCAGAGCCACACCGCGGTCTCCTCGAACGTGTTCGACGCCAGCAGATCGAGGGCGTCGCGCCCGCGGTAGCGCAGCGTCGTCGGTTCCACCGACGTCAGCACCGACCGCACCGCCATGCTCGTCGCCGACACGGCCGCTCGTCCCCGCTGCCGCAGCCGCTCGATGTCGGCGAGGGAGAACCGGCTACGCCCGTCCCGCCCGCGCCGCCGCCGGATCAGCCCCCGGCTGACGTAGGCATACAGCGTCGCCGGCTTCACCCCGAGTCGCGCAACGGCCTCATCACGCGTGAGCTCGGGCTCCGCACTTCCATTCGCCTGCATGACCAGCCCGTCATCTCCCCGAACTCGGCTACCAAGGTCGTGCCCCCGAACCGCCCATCTCGCTCGCCCGGAGCGACCGCGCCTCCCGCCAGCTCGGTCGGGCCTCGCGCCAGCTCGGTCGGCCTCCCAGCAGCTCGGAATCGTCTTCCCTGGGGGGGATCTCGGGGGGCTCCCCCGAGGGTGTGTATATTGACTACTAATCAATCTTGATGTTGAGCCCCTCAACCTGTCAAGCTCGAAGGTAGCGGATCAAGGGGGGGAGCGGACCGCCCTGGTGACGGTCGCCCGCACTGGATCACCACAACCCAGGAGGTTGGCCCGGAATGGAGAGTGACAAGTCCCGCAACGGGGCGGCGACAGCGGCTCCGGTGGAGTCTGCGCTGAGCGTCACCGACCAGCGCACCGGCGAAGGCTACAGCCTGCCCATCGCGGATGCCGCGATCAAGGCCGGGGACCTGCGCAAGATGAAGGTAGGCCCCGACGACTTCGGGCTCGTGTCGTACGACCCCGGATTCGTCAACACGGCGCCATGCCGCAGCTCGATCACCTTCATCGACGGCGATCGAGGCATTCTCGAGTACCGCGGGTACCCGATCGAGCAGGTCGCCGAGCGCTCGACGTTCGAGGAGGTCGCCTACCTGCTCGTCGAGGGGCGACTGCCGACGAAGGACGAGCTGACGGCCTGGTCGGCGCGCGTCGCCGAGGCGAGCCAGGTGCCGGAGAGCCTGCTGCAGGCCTTCGACGCGATGCCGGCCGGCCTGCACCCGATGGGGCTCCTCTCGTCGCTCGTCAGCGCGCTCGGCGCGTTCCACCCCGAGGCGCGAAATCTGAAGGACACCGACAACGACCTGGAGCAGGCGTACCGGCTGATCGCCGAGATGCCGACGCTCGCGGCCGCCGCCTACCGGGTCCACCAGGGCCAGTCCCCGGTGCAGCCGAACCCTGAGCTCGGCTACGTCGAGCGGTTCCTCGTCGCGCTGTTCGGCGACAGCCCCGACTGGCGGCCCGACGAGCGCGTCGTGAAGGCGCTCGACACGCTGTTCGTGCTGCATGCCGACCACGAGCAGAACTGCAGCACGAGTGCCGTGCGGGGGGTCGCCTCGGCCGACGCCGACCCCTATGCGTCGGTCGGTGCCGGTGTCGCCGCGCTCTCCGGGCCGCTGCACGGCGGGGCGAACGAGGAAGTCCTGAAGATGCTGCGCGAGATCGGCACCAAGGACCGGATCCCGGCGTTCATCGCGGACGTGAAGGCGGGGAAGCGCAAGCTGATGGGCTTCGGCCACCGCGTCTACAAGTCTTACGACCCGCGCGCCAAGGTGATCCGGGCCGCGGCCGGGTCGGTCTTCGAGGCGACCGGCACCAACCCACTGCTCGAGATCGCGCAGGAGCTGGAGCAGATCGCGCTCCACGACGAGTACTTCATCTCCCGCCGCCTCTACCCGAACGTCGACTTCTACTCCGGTCTGATCTACGAGGCGCTCGGGTTCCCGCCGGAGATGTTCACGGTCCTCTTCGCGGTCGGGCGGACGCCGGGATGGGTCGCGCATTGGCTGGAGTCGCTCTCCGACCCCGACCGCAAGATCGCCCGCCCGCGGCAGATCTACACGGGGCCGCGAACGGTGGAGTTCCCGGCCCAGCGCTGAGCCGACTCTGGGTAAACTCGCCGGGTGCCCCTCTCGGCCGATGACGTACGCCATGTCGCGCTGCTTGCCCGACTCGGCCTCGAGCCGGGGGAGGAGGACTTCTACGCGGAGCAGCTGGCGGGGATCATCGACCTCGTCGACCGGCTGCAGGAGGTCGATGTCGAGGACATCCCGCCGACCGCCCAGGTCGTTCCCCTCGCGGCCCGGCTCCGCGCTGACGAGCCGCGAGCGGGGCTGACGCAGGAGCAGGCGCTGGCCGGCGCGCCCGAGGCCGAAGACGGTTTCTACGTCGTCAAGGCGATCCAGGATCCCGAGCCGTGAGCGGCGCCGTCACCGATCTCGACCTGCAGTCGCTGCGCGGGTGCCTGCGGGCGCGGGAGCTGTCCGCGGTCGAGGTGCTGGAGGCGCACCTGGCGCTGATCGAGGCGCGCGACGAGGAGCTCTGCGCGTTCCTCCGGCTGACACCCGAACTGGCCCGAGCGCAGGCGGCCGACGCGGATCGCCGCCTCGCGAGCGGTGAGGGGCTGACGCCGCTGACCGGCGTACCGATCGCGATCAAGGACGTCCTCTGCGTCGAGGGCGTCGAGACCACGGCCGGCTCCCACATTCTGGCGGGGTTCCGGCCCGCCTACGACGCGACCGCGATCGGCCGCCTGCGCGAGGCCGGCGCCGTCTTCCTCGGCATGACGAACTGCGACGAGTTCGCGATGGGCAGCTCCACCGAGAACTCCGGGTACCGGCCGACGCATCACCACCTGGACACCGCGCGTGTCCCTGGCGGCAGCTCGGGCGGCAGCGCGGTCGCGGTCGCCTCGGGGGAGGCGGTCGCCTCGCTCGGCACCGACACCGGCGGCTCCATCCGGCAGCCGGCCTCTTTATGCGGCGTCGTCGGGATGAAGCCGACCTACGGGCGGGTCAGCCGTCGGGGGTTGATCGCGTTCGCCTCGAGCCTGGATCAGATCGGGCCGTTCGCGCGCTCGGTCCGCGACGCCGCCGACGTGCTCGGCGTGATCGCCGGGCTGGACCTCGAGGACGCGACGAGCGCCGATCGCCCGGTCGACCTCGACCGCGAGCTGGAGGAGGGGGTTGCGGGCCTGCGCCTGGGGGTGCCACGGGAGTATTTCGCCGTCTCGGGCATCGAGCCGGGCGTGCACGCGGCGGTCTCGGAGGCGCTGCGCCGCCTCGAGCGCGCGGGCGCCGAGCTCCTCGACGTCGAGCTCCCGCACACCGACTACGGTCTCGCCGCCTACTACATCATCGCGCCGGCCGAGGCGTCGTCCAACCTGGCGCGGTTCGACGGCGTGCGCTACGGCTGGCGCGACGAGGGAGGCACGAACCTGCTCGAGACCTACCTGCGCACGCGGCGGCACGGGATGGGCCCGGAGGTGCGCCGCCGCGTCATGCTCGGCACCTATGCCCTCTCGTCCGGCTACTACGACGCCTATTACCTGCGGGCCCAGAAGGTGCGGACGTTGATCGCACACGACTTCGCGAACGCGTTCGCGCACTGCGACGCGATCGTCAGTCCCACCTCGCCTGGCGTCGCGTTCCGAATCGGGGCCAAGACCGACGACCCGGTGCAGATGTACCTGAACGACGTCCTCACGCTCGGCGGGAACCTCGCCGGGCTGCCCGGCATCAGCGTCCCCTGCGGGGTCGCGGCAGCGCCGGACGCGGATCCGACCACGCCGCCGCTCCCGGTCGGACTGCAGGTCCTGGCGCCGCAATGGGAGGACGCGCGTGCACTGCGCGTCGCGCGTGCGTACGAGGTGCTCCGCGATGCCGGCTGATGCGGCCGTGAGCGGGTGGGAGCCGGTGATCGGCATGGAGATCCATGCCCAGGTCGCGACCCGCTCGAAGATGTTCTGCAGCTGCTCGAGCGACTACCTCGCGGCGCCGCCCAACGCGAGCGTCTGCGCGGTCTGCCTCGGCATGCCGGGCCTGCTGCCGGTCGTCAACGGGCGAGCGGTCGAGCTGATCACGAAGACTGCGCTCGCCCTCAACTGCACGATCGCGGAGCACACGAAGTTCGACCGCAAGAACTACTTCTATCCCGACCTCCCGAAGGGCTATCAGATCAGCCAGTACGACCTCCCCCTCTCCGCTCACGGCTGGCTCGAGCTGGACGCCGGCCGGCGGGTTCGGATCACGCGCGTTCACATGGAGGAGGACACCGGCAAGCTGCTCCACGCCGGCGACGCGCTGCAGTCGGCGACGCGCTCGCTCGTCGATCTGAACCGCGCCGGGGTCCCGCTGATGGAGATCGTCAGCGAGCCGGACCTGCACAGTGCCGACGAGGCGCGCGACTACGCGACCACCCTGCGGGCGATCCTCCGTGCGATCGGCAGCTCGGAGGCCGACATGGAGAAGGGGCAGCTGCGCTGCGAGGCGAACGTATCGGTGCGGCGGCGGGGCGCGGGGGAGCTCGGCGTGAAGACGGAGCTGAAGAACATCAACTCGTTCCGCGCGCTGCACCGGGCCGTCGCCTTCGAGATCGACCGCCAGATCGCGGAGCTGGAGCGCGGCGGCAGCGTCGTGCAGGAGACGCGCGGCTGGTCGGAAGCGGAGCAGCGCACGTTCTCGCAGCGGGGCAAGGAGGGCGCCGAGGACTACCGCTACTTCCCGGAGCCCGATCTGCCGCCGCTGACGATCGATCCCGCGTGGGTCGAGGAGCTGCGCGAGGGGCTGCCGGAACTGCCCCACGTGCGCCGCCGTCGACTCACCGGGCAGTACGGGCTCTCCGAGTTCGACGCCCAGCAGCTCGTGCAGGAGCTCGCGACCGCGCAGCTGTTCGAGGACGCGGTCGGCGCCGGCGCGCCCCCCAAGCCGCTCGCGAACTGGATCATCGGCCAGGAGG